>CAYVXS010000332.1:0-4337 GCA_964454885.1 uncultured Pirellulales bacterium | reverse complement strand
TTCTTTTTAGGTACCTCGTTTATTTCTTTACATCTTCTGCCTGCCGTTTGCGGGGCTTTGGTTGTCTGGCTGGTGTACCTAATGGTCAAAGAGTTGGGCGGCGGCATATATGCACAACTGCTCGCGCTTACGTGTGTCACCCTGGCCCCGATCTTTTTGTGCTTCGAGACTGTTTACACCTACGACGCCTTCGACAAGCTCTGCTGGACGTTACTGCTTTACGTGCTGGTGCTGGTTCTCAAAACTCAGGACAAAAAATACTGGATATATTTCGGCATTGTCGCCGGGCTTGGCCTGATGACGAAAATCTCGATACTTTACCTCGGGTTTGGGATATGCCTGTCTTTGTTGTTGACAAAAAACAGGAAATATTTTCTTTGCCGGCAGCTATGGATAGCTGCGCTTCTGGCGCTTTTGATTTTTTCCCCTTATATTCTATGGCAGATTAAACATGGATTGCCGGCCCTGGAGTACTATAAAAATTATGCGAACGGCAAAACGTGGCCGTCAACGCCTGTGGAATTTATAAAAAATCAGATTGTAGTAATGAATCCTCTGGCCGCACCCGTCTGGATTTCGGGAATTTATTATTTTATTTTCAACAAGAACGGTAAAAAGTTCAGGGTCATCGGATACGCATATTTTATTGTCCTGATTCTTTGTATTTATTTTCAGGTTAAATTTTATCTTCCCGCTCCGTTTTATACTGTTTTGTTTGCAGGAGGAGCCGTTTCTTTCGAGGCATTTGCAAATAAGCATCATTTTGTGTGGCTTAAAAGAATACCGGTTGCAGCGATATTCCTGATGGGCTTTGTGAGCGTTCCATTCGTAAGACCTGTTTTGCCGATTGATGTGCTTCTAAAAGTTTCGGGAAGAGGCGTGTATATGGGAGTAAAGGGAGAGCGGCAAAGAATCGGGCGGCTTCACCAGCATTTTGCGGACCGATTCGGCTGGCAGGAAATGGCCGCAATCGTGGCGAAAGTTTACACTGCTCTGGATGACCGGGAACGCTCCGAAGCATGTATCCTGGCGGGAAATTACGGAGAAGCCGGGGCTATATGGCTCTATGGCGAAAGATATGGTCTTCCCAAACCGATAAGTGGACATCTCCAGTATTTCTTCTGGGGCACAAGAGGATATTCCGGGGATGTTGTGATTTCATTGGGTATCGATCAGGAAAAATTAAAAGAGCAGTTTAATAGTGTTGAGCAGCGTGCTCATCTCGATTGTGAATTGGCTATAAATTATGAACGGTACCTGCCTATCTATGTTTGCAGGGAACCGAAAAGACCATTGGAAGAGATTTTGCAGGCGTTCAAACATTTAGATTAATTTTGTTCGCATAACGAGATAAAAACATGAAGTTGCATTGGTTGGTTATTATTTCGTCGCTTTTACTTATATTTACGTCCGGCTGCCAGGAAGCTCTGACCTGGGCCGGGGCAAATCTGTATCAGGCTCAGACTAAAGATCCCGAGTTGAAGACGGGGACACAGTTGATTCTTGACGGACTCGATGCCAGCCCGCGGATTCGAGTGGGATATTTACCAACCCCTACGCTGGGGACGGTTTTTTCCGGCCCGAACGACCTGGGTCGGCACGGATATTGCCCCAACCTCTCGGAAAGAAACGGCATAGTATATACATGCAAAGCGGGCGCGATTGATATCGGCCATGCGCGTAAAGCCGCCGACTGGACGTTATTTCTTGCCGCGAAAACTTATAAACAGATTATGAAAAACGAAACCGAATTTTCGTTCAGACTTTACGAGCCTTCGCGATATTATGTCAACGTTACTTATCCCGATAACTGGAAGGATTTATCACGACAAGACAGGGAAAAAATTGCATACGAACTTTCCGTCGGTCTCGGCCGATACCTGGCTTTTACGGCGGTTACATGGCACGAGGTTATCACATGGTTCGGTTTCAAGAGTAAAGGCTTGGAGCCGGAATACCCCTCTGCGTTTACGTGGGAAGAGACATACTCGAACCTGTTCGGGACACACATTGCCGCTTTAGCCATCGAGGATACAGAGCACACATACGACAAGGCGGTGACATTGGCTTTCGACCGGGAGCTTCGCCGGCTGGATGTCCAGTCCGCCGCCGTTTCTCGACACGCATCGGAAAGCGTCAAGGGGCCGTGGTTTACGGGAGATTTTTACTGGATTGCCATGAAAAAAAGGAACTTCGATCTCGGCCTCGACGACGGTTTCGTTACGCCGATACTTATCCCTTCGGTCTCCGAATGCGAGGGGGTACAGGCCGAATCGTTTCCTGTTCCCGGACTCGATTTTGTTCGCGATTTCGGATTCTCGGTTCGATTCGAAATTAAGCCGAATATATGGGAGGGCAATGCCATTCTCGATATTGCATACCCCGAGGGACATAAGCGGAAAAAACGCATCGAGCCGGCTGTCCACTATCCTCTGATAATGGCCCATATCCGAAAAGAGGCCATAGAAAGATACGGCTTCGATTAGAGATCGAGAATAACCGACAAATCCATCCATTAGTTCATCCATCCTGATTCCTTAGTTTTAATTATTTGTGGAATATCTTCTTGGGATTCGGGATAATGGCTTACCGAATTATGTCAAAGATATGAAAAGTATTTGTTTAAGGAGACTAATGATGAATCGCAGAACATTCCTGAAAGCAGTACCTGCTTACACCGTGCTTGCAGGCGCAGCTTCCGGCTTTTCCCTGGAAGCCGGGAACACTTCCGGCATAGTCGAACAGTTGCAGCCGATTACACTCGTCGAACCACAAACCGATGGCGGAAAGTCCGTATTGGCGGCCCTGAAGGAACGAAAGACCATCCGAAGCATCAGCTCCAAAGAGCTATCACCCCAGATGTTGTCTAATCTTCTATGGGCGGCGTTCGGGGTGAATCGTGAGCAAGGGACATTACGCGGCCGGACCGGCAGAACGGCGGCATCGGCCAGCAACTCGCAGGAAATCGACCTTTATGTCGCCCTTCCCGAAGGTGTCTATCTCTATGAAGCGGTTCCGCATCGTCTGAAACCGGTCGTCGCGGGAGATTTTCGCCGCAGGTCTAACAGGCGTGGAGCAGCGGCGACGGCCCCGGTGAATATCTTCTACGTCGTCGATATCGACAAGTATAAAGACGCTCCGTTCCAGGAGCCGGGCCTTAAAGACACGGAAGTCCAGAAGTCCTATTACTATGTCGCAACGGGTCTGATTGCCGGGAACGTTTATTTGTTCGCCGCCTCGAATGGTCTGGCTGCATGGTTCCACAACTGCGACAAGGAGAACACCCCGGCTGAATTCAAGCTGCGGCCCGAACAGCATGTACTCTTCTCCCAGACGGTGGGCTATCCGGCGTAAAGTCAGCGGCCTTCAGAAAGTCCAATAATAAACAGATAATCTAATGTATCAATGCCAATTCAGGCCCTTTTTCGTACAATTCAATTCCGGTTCTGATTAGGCCTTTATCACCGGATATTCGCTTCGCAGCGAAGATGGACCTGTCCCGGCATAATCTCTGAGGATGCCGGATTGGCTTTGTTTTTTATCCCGGCGAAGTCGCAGACGAAGCCGGATTTGCCATATTATATTGTTATCAAAGAGCTTATGCTATATTGCCTATTTTAACATTGGGTTTGTTTTTTCAAATTTCATAAGGATAAGAGGATAAGCGAATTGGTTGATTAGTTAATTAGCCAACTTTATCTATGCAAAAATCCTAATGAATTGATGTGCTTATTAACTTATTCGCTGTTTTTTTGTTTTCCCCCATTTATAACTTAAAACTCACAATTCAAAACTAAAAACTATATTATGGAATTTCCGCCATAACACTACGAAAAATCCCATTTTTCGGTTAAAAGTCCATGACTTCTATCTCTTTGAGTGGCAGCCACTGAATGAGCTTGCCCACAAGAACAAAGCGAATGAAGTAGATGGCTATAAGGCTCTTATTTATTGGATTTTCCGGGCTTGTCTGATATAATATCCGCCGAGCGATGGCGAAAGGAGCTTGCGGATGGTCGTCGAATTCTCAAGTTATACGGTTGCGCTTTGAGATGCATACGGGAAAAGCTTAATCCTTTACCTGTCTGAATTAAAGGATACAAGGACAGTAAATAAAATAAGGAATAAGTCGATGACTGTACTTGGTATTAAAATAAATATTGCCAGATTAATCCTTAAAGGAATTGGCGTTCTCGGTATTTTAATTGGAGTCTCCTTTGTTTTTTTCACCATTTCTTTTTTTCTTCCTGCTCTGAAGGATGATATATACGATATCTACTTTCTATTTATTTTGCTTTTCACTTTGTTAATCATAGGCTTTTCTTTAAAAGACAAAA
>CAYVXS010000331.1:0-4338 GCA_964454885.1 uncultured Pirellulales bacterium | reverse complement strand
TTTGAAGTAAATAATAGATTTCTCCATTTCACTCGCTTCGCTCGTTCCAGTCGAAATGACATGGTTTCTACAGAGCATATTGGATTATTAAGAAATCAGAATTCCAGAGTTGTTAGTCCCTCGCGAATAGCATATTTTGTGAGTTCCGCAGTATTGAAAATACCGAGTTTATTCATAATCTGGCGACGATTCGCATCGGCGGTTTTAGAACTGATATGGAGCATTCGTGCAATTTCCTTGATTGTCTTGCCTTCTGCTATAAGCTGCAGGATTTGACGTTCTCTTGTTGTGAGGTTGGGTGGTTGTGATGCGTCGATAGATTTTTCGGTTCTGTAATTATCTATCACAACTCCGGTTATTCGAGGGCTTAGATAATACTCGTTCGCTTCAACTGCTTTTAAGGCGTTTAACAGCTCGTCAAAAAGGTATGATTTTAATACATAGCCTGATGCACCTGCTTTGAGGCTTTCTTTTACGATTTGATCGTCGGTATGCATCGATAAAATTATTACTTTAACATCCGGTTTCTGCTGGAGAATATATTTTGTGGCTTCCACGCCGTTTAGATTGGGCATACTAACATCCATTATTACAACATCGGGGGAAAGGTCTTTTGTTAGTTGTATGGCCATGTTTCCATCCCTGGCCTCTCCGATGACTTTCATTTCGGACTGTTGCTCTATCAAAGATTTCAAACCTTCTCTGACAATGCCATGGTCATCTACAATGAGTATATTCATGGCAAAATCTCCTTTTGCTGAACGGCTGTTTTTAATTTGAGGGGAATACTCATGGTAACACGAGTCCCCTTGTTCGGTTTTGATTGAATATTCAGGTTCCCTCCCAGATATTCCAGTCTCTCTTTGATATTAAAAAGACCAAAACCTCCCTTGTTTCTCTCTGGTGAACCAAGTTTTGACAGATCCAGCCCTATGCCGTCGTCATCAACTATTATACTTATTTGAGTGTTACTTCTGACAATACGTACTTCGATTCGACTTGCACCGGCATGTTTTACTATATTGGTTAATAATTCCCGGACGCCCTGGTATAGAACAATTCTGATATCTTCTTCAAGATTGATTTGCGGTCCCTGAGATATGAATTTGCACTTAATTCCGAACTTGTCTTTAATTTGCTCTCTCAGGAACGATTCAATAGCCGCCTCCAATCCAATTTCATATAATAAAGGATTACTCAATTCGAAGGTCAGCGAGCGAACATCTTCCATAAGCCGGTCAATTGTTCCACACTGTTTTTTTAATGATAATATGACATTTGAATCTGATATTGTATTTTGCATCAATTGCAGTTCAAGTTTGGTGAATGCCAGCCTTTGGGATATGTCATCATGTATTCCAGCGGCGATACGCCGTCTTTCCCGTTCCTCGGCGAGTGACAGCTCCGAAGCGAGTGACTTAAGCTGTTCTTCGTGCTCGCGGAGCTTCTGTTCGGCTATCTTTCGCTCGGTGATGTCCGTGGCTATATGAATTACCTTTTCAAGACGGCCTTTGGCTTCGTAAAACGGTGTACATGAGACTAAATAGATGCCTCCGAAAGCTTCGATTTCCATCTCTACAGTCTCTGCACTACCGGAGCACAGCATTTTTTCCATCGGACATTCTTCAGGAGGGCGTTTTATTCCATGAAGGAGTTCAAAGCATTTTCTGCCCTTAAGCTGTTCTACCGATAAGCCTGTTTTTTTTTCGGCTGCTCGATTGGCTGCAATGATCCTGTGTTGAGGATCAAGGATAAACGAAGGTTGTCCGATGGCCTGAAATATATTTTTCCAGTCCTGACGAGCACGGAGTAGTTCTTCTTCAGCTTGTTTATGTTCAGTTATGTCGATGTTTAAATTTACTCCACAGTCCACGGAACCGTCTGCTCTGAATAAAGGGAAGGAGTTCCCCATACGCCAACCGATATTTCCATGTTTATCCCGATCCTGCCACTCGGTTCCTCGAATAGTTTTTCCTTCGAATACGCTTTGAATGACTTCATCCGTGGTTTTTTTTGTTTTGTCCGTTACAATTAGTTCGTAGGCACTGGTTCCAACTGCTTCGGCCTTTGTGTATCCATAGACTTTCTCTGCGGCGTGATTCCAACTTAAAAAACGGCCTTCCCGGTCAAAAGTAAAGCAAACAGCCGGCATATTCTCAAAAAGACTGCGGTATTGCTTCTCTGACTCGCGTACGGATTGTTCGGCTTTTTTACGTTTGGTGATATCTCTAACGAAGGCCTGGAGGTAGAAATGTTTGAAAATTTCTACACGATTAAGTGAGACTTCCGCTTCAAAAGGTGTGCCGTCATATCGCTGGTGTCTCCATTCGAAGAACTGGGGCCGTCCATCTAAAGCCGATTTAATTTTTTCCAATGCTTTATCTTTAGATGTTTGGCCGTCCGGCTGAAGCCTGGGAGAAAAACGGTCATAAGGTCTCCGGCCGATGATTTGCTCTTTCGTGCAATTGAACATCTCCAGAGTTTTTGGATTACAATCAATGAATTGGTCATAATCCATCAGAAATATTGCATCATTGGCATTTTCGAACAAAGCACGATACCAGATTTCCGAATTGTGTAATTGGGATGAATTTCTGCGGAGTAATTCCGACCGGGTTTGAGTTTCTCTGGATTCCGGCCTGCCATGCTCATCTTTTACGAGTTTTTTCCCTTTTTGCATAGCTCTATCTCCAATATATAGTGATGAGCTATTATATTCATACAGATGAGACTCTTTGTAGCCTTGATGCTTATTCTAAGATGAGGATATTAAAGTAAATAGAAAGAAAAGTCAATAGAATTTTTAAGGATTTTTTTTGAGACCTCGTTTTGAAAGAAACAACCTGGCATATGCCCGGAATAAAACCAGGCTCCAAATGCCAATATAGGCTTACAAAATAGTTTCCTCTGGTTTGATATTTCTTCTTACAGGCCAGCCTTGTGTGAGGTAAAACTTTGCTGATTATCAGGAAAAATAGCGTTGCACACAGATTTATTTAAAACTTTAATTTTTAACGTGGGATTTGATTAGCCATTCTTTGTGTGAAAAAGACCAACGACCTACCCCCCAGATGCAAATGGTACCGAGCATCCTTACTCAGGAACCTGATCTAAAGTCAAAGTCCGGGTCGTTGGTCTGTGTATATACCTTTTACATATTCCCCCGGTCGTAGAAGGAGTGCAAACAGGATTATGCTCGATTGAGGATAGGAAAATCCTAAGTGTATTTGGACAGCGGTTTTGTTGTTACAGGCTTGACCGTTACATGGTCACGATTATGAAGTATCAATGCCGGATTTTTCCGAATGTTTCAGGACAATCTATCTTTTAACGAACAAGCTTCCCGGCAATTGTTTTATCAGGCCTTTTAGCCGGAGCGAAATCAGGCCTGCGTTTACATTTCCCGGTGTTACATCCGCTTCAGCTATGATTTGTTCTATATGCGATGGTTCTTTATCAAGACAATTGTATATCTTTTTTTCATCATTGTTTAAATTCGAATTTTCTATATCGAATAAAGGTCTTTCTATCATCTCCATAGTTTTTTGTGTTGCTGCATTGACGTGTTCTGTCAACTGCCGGCCGTAGTAGCCGAGAGCTTCCATGACATCTTCAACCGATTCGATTAATTTAGCTCCCTGCTTTATCAGTTGATGCGGACCTTTACTTAAAGGAGAATCAATTTTTCCGGGGACAGCCATCACCTCGCGGTTATACTCCATAGCTGCATTGGCAGTAAACAAAGCCCCTGATTTCAAACCGGCCTCGACAACGATTGTGCCCAGAGATAATCCGGCAATGATTCTGTTACGGACGGGGAAGTTCACCGGAAGCGGCTCGAAATCTAACGGCAGTTCACTGATGCAGGCCCCGGATTGAGTTATAAGCTCGAATAGTCGCTTGTTCTCCGGAGGGAAGATATGCCCCAGACCACAGCCCTGGACGGCAATTGTCCTGCCGCCTGCTGATAATGCTCCCTGATGTGCGGCTGTATCTATCCCCCTCGCCATTCCGGAACAGATTGTAAGACCTGCAGAACTGAGAAAATGTGCAAATCTGGATGACTGCTCCTGACCGTACAAGCTGCATTGCCGGGAGCCAACGATGGATATTGCTAAATTATCCTGTTTTGTCAAAGTGCCCTTGATATAAAGAACCGGGGGAGGATCATAAATCCGTTTCAGGACGGTTGGGTAGCGATTGTCCTGAATATGGATAATCCATACTCCGAGCTTATGGGCTTTTTCCAATTCTGCGGTAGTATCGAATGTGTTGCGTGTTGCAGCAATTCGTTCGGCGGTTTTGAAGCCTATTCCATTGGTTTTGGCCAATTCACTG
>CAYVXS010000330.1:0-4347 GCA_964454885.1 uncultured Pirellulales bacterium | reverse complement strand
CTCTCCCCAATAGTAGTTTTCTAACCCAGTCACAGGAGGATTTCCATTCTCGCATTCAATCGTCATACAATATACATCATTGACATTAACATCCGCAATACGTGGATTTGCACTACCGCTATCATAATCCCATATCTCTAAATAGTATTGTGTATCCGCTTCCACTCCTGTCAATGTAATCCTTATTCCACCCGGCCGTGCGAATATGAGCTGCCGATACAACAGATACCATTGTACTGTTGTGGGGATCGCCCCGCCCCGGTCTCGTGCGTTCCAGGCAGGGGTCCAGTTGCCTTCGACGGGGGGCTGCATTAGCTCAAGGTCGATTTGAACACCATTTATCATAGTGCCGGAATCCGTGATAAGAAACCTGGTAAAACCCGGCTCTATATTGTTTCTGTTAGCTCCGAAACTAATACTTAAGAGCGGACTGATCGCATTTGCAGGCGTCACGAGACCGCCGCAAATAACGACAAGCATTATTGCCAACAGACTTACAAAATTTCTTCTAAACATAATTTTACCTCCTACAAATAATCATAAACACTAAATATTAATATCACCACCACAGGTGTGGAACTCTCGCGAAAACAAAATAAGATGCACTTTAACCATATATTGAAACACCATTACTCCTGACAAGTCGGGCTACCCTCAGCACTCCTTGTTGTTACATATTAAATTTCGACATCTACTTTTTTAGTAGATTTCGGTACTACAGTGCCCTACTTTAATTATAATCATTTTTAATAAAATAACAAGACTAAAACCTCATTATGCTCCTATAATTCATCAATTTGTGCAATAGGAGGGCCAAATATTCCACCTTTAATCACATCGACTCCAGGGACAATATAATTTATATAATTCCAATATGACTGTAACACCTGATACCGCTTTAGCTCTGCCTCTAATGACTTCATATAAAATATTCCGGTATTGATTTTCTTATCCACTACATTTTTTCTTTTCGGGTCAATATTAATGTCGGACGAATCAGGTAACACCAATCGTTCTGGCTCCAATGATTCGCCTGCTCCGTCTGACTATCGGTGACCACCAGACTCAGAAAACGGTCCTCTACATGAAGAGGTACCTGGATATCAAACATCTGTCCGGTTCGAATCCTGGATTCGTGAAACCGCATTCTGCCATCGACCAGTATCCAGAGATCGATTTCTCCCAGTTTAGGAATAGAATTCACCGGCATTCCAGCCCTCACCGTGAACTGCGAAATATCAATATCCGGCAAGGCATGGCGCATAGGATCCAGGGCGAAGGTAAGACCGCAGTTGGCATGCATGGAAATACCAGGACTGTCGATAAGCTCTTTGGTATTGAGAGATCCTATCTCCTGATCTGCATATTGCCAACCATTGTCGATATTCCACTTCATCATGCCGTCGGTATCGGGACATTCCGTAAATACATGTCCCTCCGAACTGACAATACAAACAGCCTCCCCTCCGTCCGGTACAAATACCCCGTCTATATAGGGAATATTCAAACTTGGTATAAACCGAGGTGAAGGCTCAAGATGGTAATAGGAAGGACTATACTCTTTATTGCCCGGCCGCCATGTATCGTTAAGCCGGCCGGTCAGGGGATTAAGGCTGCCTTGACCGGTATTAGGATCATAACCAAGACCGGTGCCAAATCCATTACCTCCGCCAACAACATCCGCCAGGTCGATGCGTATGCCGGGGATTCCCCAGGCATTATCCGGTGCAAAGGACCGCATGAACAAACGAGTGCGATTGGCGACCTGATCCCTGCGTATATTCCCTTCACTATTGATCTGCATGGCGTCCCCTTGTTCCAGGATTGTTTGTGCCGCCCGTTGTGCCCGTTTAGACGATTTATAACCGACCTTTCCCTGGAAAACATATACTTCCGTTTGAATTAGATCATTGACGGCAACACCGAATTCAGTGCCGAAATCAATAATCCGGCCGTTCGGTGTTTCAACGGTAAATCCGCGTGCACTCGGCGGCACCTGGGCCATGAGCGAGCCGGTGACCATCTGCATACTGTTGGGCGATTTCAGATCAAACTCACAAGGCGCCTGTAACAATACTTTTGCTCCACTTTTAAATGTTATTTGAGCAATCCCCTGTCCCAAATATCGCGGGCCCGGGTACAATTCCGGAACTTCTGGAGAAACGCCCCACTGTGCATTGACTGTCTTGCCCAGGACGGCAACGACGCGGTGGGAGTAAATATACTGGACTACCCCCCAAACCGTCAGCACACATAAAACAAGTGCCGCCATGGCCAATACGGCTCTACGTGTCCACCGTATGGCAATGCTCATCCGACGTACCCACCGCTCCATAGCCGCATGCAGATCGATCGACTCTCGCCGGGAATCGCGCTGCATGTGTTCCCAGGCCAATCTCTGTTGACGCTGCTGTTCTAAAAACGCTTCCAATTTACGGTTTGCCTGTTTTTCGATTTCCTTGACTCGTTCGTGCTCTTGAGGTGTTAATGAAGACAGGGACATGTTTTCAGCCGGATCTGTAAACAGGGAATTCTTTTCCGACGACCACCCGCAGGCAAGTGTCTCCTGCCGGATAACATCCAGCAAATCCCTTTCTGTCTCCGACGTCTCGGACAGATCGTTGTCCTGCAGAGCAGAGGTAAACTGACCATGCATCGCCTCCTGCATATAAATGAACTGTGCATATTGTTGCAGTATCTCCGGATGAGTGAGAAAAAGCTGACGGAGGGACTCTTGTTCCTCACTCAGTAGCTGACTGTCTAACAGCCGCAGAAACAAGATATAAAGTCGATGATTATCAGGCTCACTCATAAGTTTATTCCTCGCGCTTCCAATTGCTGACTCACACATTGCTTTAAAGCGGCATATATGCGGGAGAACGAGTGATAGAGACTGTCGGCGGACCGTTTGACCTGAGTTGCAATATTTTGTACCGGTATGCGCTGCTCATATCTTAATTTAATCAGTTGTTGATCCGTTGGAGTTAATTTATTTATGCAATCACGAAGGAATTCTTCCGTGGCACTTAACTCCCTGGCACTGTTCTGAGCATAATCCTCTAACATCTGATACATATGGTCATTAAAGAGTTGAGAACGGTTACCGAGTTTTCGACGATAATTAAAAACCACATTACGCGCTACATTCATACCCCAGGCGGAAAAACTGGTACCCGGCTCGTACTCGTCAAACTTCTTCCATAGAATAATGGCTGTTTCCTGCATGAGATCCTCGGCATTATGGTAGTCATGCACCATCATTAATATATAGGCGTGGATCTGCTTCTGATTTTGGTTCATACAGCGGAAAAAACGGCCAAACCTCGAAGATTCGTGATCTGAATTATCTCTGTTTTTAGGCATACCTACCTTAATGTTGAAAAATTTTCCGGCTCCTCAAAGCGAAACCAGGCAACAACCATCTATCGATATGGACGGCAAGATACACATGGCTTCTATAGTTATTATGTAATATTCAGGGTTTTTTCTGAACCCTTGTATAGTTTTTTTGTAAATTTTTCTACATTAGAGCCTAATTTGAGGGCCGAAAATGAGGTTTTTGGTATTGAAATCCCTATCAAAATCGTTAGTTTTTTTCTACGTACAGGCTAATATCCCGAACCGTACATCCTTTCTCTCGGCGTTTAAAACAGGCGGAAAATGTCGGTTTTTTGCCGAAAATCGGGGATTTTAGTTGCATTAAGGCGGAAACTCCATAATATAGTTCTTAGGTTTGAATTATGAGTTTTAAGATATATATGGGGGAGTAAATTAATTAAAAAATAAACTCATCAACACTTATACGTATCAACTCATATACTTGGTTTATTTGTTCGACAGATATAGAGGACTCTCTACAAATTGACCTTATTTGAAAAAACAAAGCCAATGTTAAAATAGGCAATATACTATAAGCTCTTTGAAATAAAAAGATTACGAGAAAAATGGCTGTTTTCGAGGATTTGGACAAAAAAAACAAACCCAATCCTTCGACAGGTTCAGGACAGGTTTTAACGGTAAAATACGGAAGACAAAAGGAAAAATGCAAAACGAACCCAATTTATGTCGGGTCCAATTGGAATTAGCTCTTTAATAACAATTTAATAGGCCGGATTTGACTGTTTCAGGGAGTAAAAAACCGTCAATCGCAAATCATCCAGTATCGCCCGCCTCTGCGCAGGACCTTCGCTGAAATTCCATACAGACGCCGAATTAACTCCGAAGAAATCACTTTTTTCGTAAAGTCGTTTTCAACCACCTTTCCATGGGCGAGTACAAGAGTCTTTTCAAATATTGGTAAGATCTCTTCTATACGATGGGTAACATAAATCAGCCCCATTTCCTGCT
>CAYVXS010000329.1:1188-4374 GCA_964454885.1 uncultured Pirellulales bacterium | reverse complement strand
CAAACTCATAAGCACCCATGTCAACGAAAGGATATGAACCTATACCGGTATCGGGAATAGTCGTAACATCTACGAATCGTGGATTTCCCTCAATATCTGTCGTGATATCATCGGATACTGCAATGTTATTGCCGGCATCGATACACGGCGAATCGTCCCTAAGACTAAAATCCAGGCCCTCGGTATCATGTGACATATTGGTTTGCGAGGCCAATGAACAATCAGAGTTATAAACAGTATTGTTGTCCAGGATTGGCGAAATGGGATACAGTGGTTCTATCGGCCCCAATTCCGGATAACCTGGAGTAAAAGAGGTTATAAAATTTGGATCTTTGCCGATATTGCCTGTACCAAATGCGGTAACATCATTCGGGTCCCAGCCCTGGATACAGGAATACATAATACTTTCGATATTAGTCTGATCAATTAGTGTCGGGGGGGTAACATTTCCCTCTGTGTCTATATTATACCAGCCATTACCCCATAATATGGAGTTGAACACTACCGGATACCTGTCCCCATAATCTGTTTGGTTATCTAATATTCCGGCACCATCAGAAGTTGTAGTGTTGTATGCGATAGTGCAGTTAATCACGATTAGAGACGGATTAGTGAAATTAGTTGTTCCACGATTATAATTTAAAATTCCACCAGCCCTATAACTTGCATCGTTTAAGCAAATCAGGCAGTTGGTCAAAGTCATTTCGCTGTTAGAGTTGTCTATCCCAGCGCCTTGAAGTGCTGAGTTTGTTAAAAATTTGCAGTTTATTACCGTCACTACAGCCCCGGTGTTATACATTCCGCCGCCATCATGTGCCTCGTTGTCTATAAATGTACAGTCGGTCAAAGTCAAATCGCCATACGTGTTATTTATCCCGCCGCCACTGCCGGAACTCGCCGTATTTTCACTGAATGTACAATCAGATATGGAAGAACCGCTGGAATAATTAAACATACCACCACCATATTTCGCATAATTTCGTCTGAAAGTACAATTAGTTACCATAGGATTACCACGATAAATATACATACCACCGCCGCGGTAATTATAATCTTCGGAGCCATCTGCATAACCTTCGGTGATTGTAAAGCCATCGAGCACGGTCGCGAAATTATTCTCCAGGGCGCTAACAACATGGTAGCAATTGTTTGTATTGTCACCGTCTTGGCCGAGATCGCCGGACAGGATGGTCTCATAGAGTTCGACATCCCTGGCATAAGGATCCGGTTCTCCATACCCGGCATATCCGCCTCTTATTTGTACGGAGTTCTTGAGTGTAAACGTTGCAGTTCGATCATACGTCGTGGTTCCTTCACTTCGATTCATAGATGCAATTGACGGGGGTACGTAAGTTCCCTGCGCTACCCAAATCTCGTCTCCTGCCGAGGCACTTTCGATAGCCTGTGCAAGAAAATGATAGGCATCACTCCAGGATGTTCCAAGAGGAATTTGTGCGGGTGAATCGGCATCAACGTATATGACACCCGACGCGGGGGCACCGCCAAAGGTCAATCGGGAATTTGAAAATTCAAGATCTATTTTATCTTCCCATACAGTCCAGGGGATGGTAGTTAAGGTCAGGCAACGACGGATACCAAAAATCTCCCCGCAAAGACTTGGATAAAAAAAGATTTTTAACTTTCCTGTCGCGTCTTCGTTAAGGTAAGCTTTTTCATCGTAGATTCCGTTATGCAGCGACACTGAAAGCGATTGTCCCTCGGAAGTAAACCTCTTCCCGTCATCAGTGGAAATCGAATCCACGGTCAATGTTCCAGACATTTCTCCAGCCACCTGCAGCTCCGCACTGATACTGGCCCCATCCAATCCAAAACTATATTCAAGCAACGTTTGCCTTGATGTACTGTCAGATACAGAAACGGTACGATCCAGGAGATACGAATTGAACGATGTAGAATCCGTACATCTAAAATCAAAATTGGGAGCAAATGGAATAGTAAAACTTTTTTCCCAAATACCCAGATCAATCTTTCCTCGAAACGTCAGCCAGGCGCCAAAATTCATACCAAGGTTTCCCTGGCCGGAACCGACCTGCAACTGTCCGATAGTCTCGGACTGCCGGGTAAGCTGGAAATCACCCGTAATCGTGGAAGCAATATTGGCTCCCGCCCCGACCTTCAGCTTAACCGATACAGGCCCCCCTGGTACCCATCCTGAGTTATATGCATATTTAAAGCCCCAGTGATAGTTAAATACGACAAAATCATAATCATCTGAGCTTGCGTTAAAGGATTCCATGAAACTCGGATCTAAAATTTCTGCAGGAGTTTCTATCGGAGGTTCTTCTGACATAGCTAAATCGGCGGACGAATCCTCAGTTGACTGATACTGCAGAGAATCAAGTTCCTCGGGCCTTTCGTCCATATATATAAAAATCTGGATTATACTGGCATTTTTCTTTGGAAGGTCGATGCGGATGACGTCCGGCCAACGCTGCTCTCCAGATGGTGATAGCTTTTCGTGAATAGTATTTATTGCCAAAAGTTCATTGTCCCGGGTTATACTATAAAGTAAAGGAGACTGCACGGAATCCGACAATGTCCACTCCAGGCGGGTGTTTTTCTCCGGAACAACCTGCATAAACTTTTTCCCGTCGTTGCTTATGCTTAACGTTTTGTTTGTACTTTGACTTTCTTTCTGTATCTGTTCGTTCAGATATGTCCTCGGTTTCACCGTCAAACCCGGAGAAGCATATCCTTCGGTACCGGCCCTTACTATCCATCGATCGTATGGTGCCTGAGCTTCCGGACCGAGTGCTCTTGGAAACATTGCAATCTCTTCGCTACCGTGTTTACGAGTAATCGCCTCCAATTCGACGAGGGATTTATCTATCCCATCCGGTATTTCTGCGCTGAAGATCCTGACATAAGCAAATTCTTCATCGCTCGAGGCTACCGCTCTGGCTGTATGTGTACTGCCGCCATGCATAATTACAAGTACAAATACAATAAATACCAAACTCATTCCATGACGGCTTAACCATTTCATAACAAACCTTCCTTTCTGTCATGCTTTTTTTAAGGAGTTATAACTCTGTTGTGGATACGAACATCGTCGATAAGGCCGGAGAAGAAAGTACCTGCATCGAGTTTTTTGCCCGCTCCGATATACAATCCATCTTCCGAAATTCCTGCTCTAAGCCACGCTCTAACGGACCTTCTAAGTGC
>CAYVXS010000329.1:0-1178 GCA_964454885.1 uncultured Pirellulales bacterium | reverse complement strand
AATTCCTGCATCGCCGGTTTTTGAGACCACTTCGATATCGTCCACATACAGGACTTTTTCTGTCCCGTCCCATGTCAGGCCGACTCTGTGCCAGTTACCATCGGTGATTACCGCCTCGGAGACTAACGTCTCTACATCACGTCGAGAAGCAAATTCCGTCGCGAGCTTTCCTTCTAATGCATCGGCCAATATTAAATTGACTGAATTTTCCTGGGAGATAATTGCCTGACCGGAAGCTCCGCCTTTTATCCATGCAAAAATACTAAATGGGCCGGACGTCAGCTCTGCAACTGGGTCTGTGCCGATATAGTCATCGATTCCATCAAGCTCAAGAGTACCATCTACCATGCCGCCTTCCGGCTGCCAAATGGCATTACCAAAAACAACTGCATCGTTCCGGCCGGCACTATCGTATGCAATCTCACCGTCTGTTTCGTCCAGCTTCCAATTGGCAATCAATGTTGAATCATGAATCGCTTGTTCCCAGAAGCTCATCAAAAGCTCTAAGTCCAGCACATCCACAATTCCATCACCGAACGGCGGTGGGGCGATATCCACCATCGGATCATCCTGCCCCCAGGATTCGATAAGTCTCAGAAGGTCTCTAAAATCCACTATACCGTTACCGTTGAAATCGGGTGATGGAACGCCGAGTCCCGTGTCGTATTCTTCCACTGTTGAAAAATATACTCCATGTGCTGTTCCACCGCCGATAGCATATATTTTTCCATCCACCGCGCTGGTGGATAAATACACTCTTGCGGTCGGCATGTCAGCTTTCCCTGTCCAGGTGTCAGTAGCCGGGTCATAAACTTCAACAGTTGAAAGTGGGTCGTTATGGTAGCCTCCAATAGCATATATTTTTCCATCCACCACGCTGGCGTTCAAGCCTCCTCTTCCGGTCGGTATGTCGGATTTCTTTGTCCAGGTGTCAGTAGCCGGGTCATAAGCTTCCACGGTATGAACCAAAGTTGAGATACCGGTCTGTCCGTCAATGGCATATATTATGCCGTCCACCACGCCGGCGCCCAAAGCTGCTCTTGCGGTTGGTATATCGGTTTTCGATGTCCATGTATCAGTCACCGGGTCATAGGCTTCAACAGTCGCAAAAGCTGATGCTCCCTTACTTGGCATGCCTCCAATGGTATAGATTATTCCATCGACTACGCTCGCGGATA
>CAYVXS010000328.1:0-4383 GCA_964454885.1 uncultured Pirellulales bacterium | reverse complement strand
CGACGATGTTCGTATCCACAACCGAGCCGTGACACCATAAACCTCATATATTTGCTTATGCAAACGGCTTGTGAGAATTGGGGCAACGGCTGGATGGCGAATTTCAAGAACTATTGAAAATCGAAATGTCCGGCAAATTTTTTAGTACAGCCTTTGACAGTATTTAGCCCACAGTTTCACTGCGGGTTTTTCTTTACAACATACGCGATACGCAAGACGAGCGACGGGTGGCGGCGAAAACGCCGAAGAACAGCGGCGCTACCAGATTAAATTAACCGGAACCACTCTTGACGATTCGGTGATTGAATAAGCCACAACGTTTAAAGTACCGGGTACATTCTTTCGGACCCATCGTTTATAATAATTCCTTGATATAAAACGACGATACGTTATAATAGAATCAACCCCAAAGGAGCCGGGTTATTAATCCATAATGCACAGGTGAAATTAAATGAGAACTGGAAGACCACGCTTATTACAGAGAGTCATCATCTTAGGATTTTTTTGTGTCCAGGCCTTTTTTTGTGAATCGAAAAGCTATTGCGACGCAGCTATAGTTCGGCTTTCAGGTTCCGATCTGACAATTGAGATTGACAGTCAAAAAGGCACCCTTCAATCCGTCCGGGATAAATCGGGCAATGACCTTATCGTTAACACCGGAGGGCCCCTGTTCGAATTGACTCTGGAGAAAGAAGGAGATACCACAAAAACAATTGAAAGTCACCGGGCCGGCTCTATTCGATTGACCCGGAGCGATGTTTCTCATATATCTCTCGAATTTTCAGATTTCCCTTCCTTTTCCGGGCTGAGCGCACAACTCGATATTAGTGCGGAACAGAATCAGCCGGGCATTCAGTTTGAGCTGGACGTTACCAACCAGACTGTCTGGATATTGTCGAAGGCTGTCTATCCTCTCATTGAAATGCCGCTGCAATTAGGGGATTCTAATGATGACGATGCCGCCTTTTTCCCTCTTGGGGACGGCTTGCTCATTCGTTCTCAAACGCTCCAGGATTTATGGTTGGAGCAGAAATATCCCGGTCTGATTTCCATGCAGTTTATGGCTTTTTTCGACAGTGATCAGGGACTGAGCCTCCAGAGCCATGACAGTGACGGCAACATGAAGGCTTTTTTCATTATTGCCGACGACGGTCGCCTGAAGTTAAAGACGGAACAGCTTTTGTTATATGAACCAGGCAGGGACTTTCACGGCTCCCCGATGGCACTTTATGCCTGTACGAAGACATGGATGGATGCGGCTGAACACTATCGTAATTGGGCTTTGCAACAGGACTGGGCCACGCCCCCCGTCAATCAGGACCCATGGATTGATGCAGGAGGCTTTACAACGCATTACGAATTTACACCGACCAACCGTATTTCAATGCCAATAACTTATGGCACGGATTTTCAGCCCACCGGAACTTTGAATCCTACGGCCATGTTCATTCCCTTTGACGATGGGAACACCGGCGCAGATGGAACAGAACAGGTTCAGAGCAGTTTATGCCGTCTCTCGCAGGCATGGCGGGACTTTTTAACTCCCGAGAGCAGCAACTCTCCTCCGTATAATCTTGCCACCTTCACAGGCTGGGAACACGAAGGCACATTTATATCCCCCTATTATTTCCCCCTGTATCCGTCGGATGAGATAGTCAGCGAGGCGCTGGGAGAAATAAAAGAAAATGACCATATACCAACGGCCGCCCTGGCCGGGACAAAATGGTCCATTGGAAGAAATGAGAAACAGGAGGGTATATACTATGTCACTTCCTTCGATGGACGTGACAGGTTCGAGACACAAGGACGCGAGCATTGCGTCGTTAATAAAGACGGAAACACTTTCATAGTGGAACAAGTCGACGACTGGGACAGCGTACACTCGAGATTCTGCATCGGAACGGACTGGGCAAGGACTTTTTTATATGATACGTGCGAGACCCTCGTCAAATCGGGCTTTCTCTGCATGCACTTCGACCAGTTGAACGGCGGAGGATGCCCCCCCTGCTATGCGACAAACCACGGACATCCCCGAGGGCCCGGCACATGGCATATTCAGCGCCTGAGAGAATTAATACAGGAATTACGACGGATCGGCCACAGCTACGAACCTCGTTTTGTTACTGAGATCGAAGATCCGCAGGAATTGTTGATTGACTGTATTGATCTGCATTATGTTCGAGTGGCCTATCGTTTGAACAGCGGCAATCCCGGCTTCGAATATGTGCCGGCATTTGAGTTTGTATATCATACTGTCTGTCATACGGTTTCTTTTTGGAACCATATAACACGTTATAACGACGATTATGCCCTGATAAGAATCATTCGGTCCTTTATTTGGGGGACATGGCCCGCATTTAACTGGCAGAAATGGGAATTCCATGACGATACCGGGGAATTTACGCTGCCCCTGCCCCAGGAATTTGATCCAAAACAGCTGGTACTGATTCAGAATGTGGCCAATACCGCCTTCGGTCCCGCAAAAAAGTACCTTATGGGAAAGGGAAGTTTGATGTTGCGAACGGAGGCTCTGGATGTGCCTGATATTTATTGCACTCTAACCGCCGAATACAACCGACAGGAAACATACGGGGCAACGCCGTCGGTTATGCACTCTGCATGGAAACTCGAAAGTGGCCAGGAATCTGAATTGGCCTTTATTTTTGCCAACGCAACAAATACACCTGTTACATTCGGCTATGACTTTAAGGCCGGAACAGATTGGCAAGATACACCACAGCCCGGCCAATCCCTGAAGGTGTATCAGAACGGCTTGTACGTACAAAAAGTCATCATGCCGGAGGAGGATTCCCTGACAGTTACCATACCCGCACTTTCAGTCATTATGGTAGAGAAAACGTCCCAGCCGATTGTCGAAGAGCCTGCTCCGATAGACGGCCAGCCACTTCCGGTCAGCAGTGAAACTGTCCCGACGGACGACGAACCGGCCGAACCGGAAACCTATCCTATCTATACGGATCAGGTGAACCGTATCCTCAGAATGGGTTCTGGGCCGGGCGGCGATATTAGCGAAGTCACCGGCCAGTGGGCTTTGGAAGGCGCATGGTCATTGCGGTTCGACTATGAGTTCAGCGCGGATATTAATATAATTGGATACGACCTCAGTCTCGACCGCTGGGGTAACGAACCACCAATTGATATGAGCTTGTGGAAAACGCTTTGTGTCGGCATCAAATGGCCGGAAGATGGAACCCACCGGGTTTCCCTGCGGTTAGAAGACCAGGCATGGAATGTTTGTGATAAGATTCCACTGCTTCCTCCCGCCAGAGGCCCGGATAATCCGCTACATAAGATTGACCTGGCATCGCTGTCCAATATAGATCTTAGCAGAATCGGATTGATCCAGGTTCTTGTAGAAGGCTCACAGCCCGGCTCAGGAGCGTTTTATCTCGACAATATTTACCTCGAAGACCCGGATTAAATTAACCGGAACCACCCTCGATGACACAGTTATTGAATAAATCATAACATTTATGGGAGCCGTTATTTTGGTGGATAAAAAACTCCTAAAACCATGAATTGCTTTGGTCTTCTCCAAATATTGCCTACAAAGAAATAAACGTCTTTTTCAGGGCCACACATGTACATCCATTTTTCTTGTATTTTTTGTATTAGTAAAGTTTGATCTTTATAACGAGAACGCCATTGTCTGTATGCCTCTGTAATTTCCCAATCATGGATACTTAGCTTATGACCTTTGCATTTTGGTTCATTATAACAGTTGAATTTGTAGTAGAAGGAGAAAGGAATCTGTTCAAGAGGCTTCAATTGTTTATCAAAAAGCCAGTATTGCTTATAAGGAGCTTCTACTTTTTTGGGATCGTGCAAAGATATTTTCTTAAACGAAAACTCTACATTTGATGGCTTAAATATTCCAAGCGATCTATTTAGCTTAATGTCTTGAATTATTTGACAAAAAGATGTCGATATTGTGGGTCGAATTATCTCTTTTCTTTTGGCCCAATTGTTTTTTGTGTCTAATTGTTTCAATATTTGAATACTGTCTCTATCGACTTTGTAACTTTCAATACTTTTCTCGGTGACAGTTACATTATAATCAATTTGATCTCTTGGTATAGCACCATGCTCTTGGGTAATTGCGAGTATGGGTAAATCGGAATTGTGATTTTTATTGGTTACTGGATCAAACAACACATTGCCATTATAGTAAGCCCATTTTCCAGAATTTTTAAACTCAGGAAACCGCAGCTTTGGCACTAAATTATTTTTATACTCTTTACTCATTGTCTGTTTTAGACTCAATCAATTTCCGGTTGCGTTGTGTAATCATGCTTGCCAGCTCTTTCTCGGTAGGAAGCACGGTTTTATATTTAGAGGCAAACAATTGTTTGCTTTCCTTCA
>CAYVXS010000327.1:0-4386 GCA_964454885.1 uncultured Pirellulales bacterium | reverse complement strand
GTTTGTCCGATTTGTTTGGATTCGATAATTTCGGAGATGGATAATCTAAGGCCATATATCTGAATCATTCCGTCATTATCGATATTATAGTCGTCAATTTGCGTCATGACGTCACCCGGTTGCAAAATGGATTCTACGGACGAGTGCATCAACGTACCAATAACAACGATACCATCTTGATCCGGCGGTACTTTAAGGTAATCTTTATAACCTGAATTGTGCAGACCTGGATAGAAGAAAGCTCCCATGGAGCCAAAGCCGTCATATCGGCCGTCTTCAATATCCTTCAGAAAATGGTTGATGACGGTTGTAGGAATCAGGTAGCCTATATTTTCAGCTTCTCGCAGACCCTGGAAAGCGACCCCGACAACCTTGCCGTTCTGAACAACCGGCCCGCCACTATTACCCGGATTAATCGCCGCATCCGTTTGTATAACCAGGTGATCATCCGCTGCACTATGTGCATACGCATCCGCCTCTATACGTGAAACAATACCTTCGGTAACAGATATACGGTCCCCTCCTACAGGAAAGCCGTATGTTGAGACAGTGCTGTTTACCTTTGGAATTCCAGCCAGCTCAAGGATTTTTGTGCCCTCGAAGAAACTTTTATCATCCACAGTAACTATTGCCAGGTCGCAGTCATGTCCGACGAATACCACTCTTGCCGGATAGCGTTTGGCGATATCTTCTTTCCTCAACTCGATATACCTGTAATTACTCACATTATGTGCGTTAGTGAGGATTCTCTGTCCATCGATAATAAAACCCGATCCGGCACCTCGTGTCATATCCTTTCTTTTCCAGGGGGTAACATAATCGTAGTCCTGCTTAAGAACTCTTATAAGAACGACTGAACTGTCCGGATTTTCTAATCCGGGGCTTTGCGAGGCATATAAATTATTTAATACCGCAATAGCTGTAAGTGCTGTTATTAATAATCTTATGTTAAGCATTGCCGATTACTCCATTAAACTTAAAATTTTGTTCTTTGATCCGGACACTATGCTGATGAAAAAGTCCTGTATCATATTAGGTTGTTGGAATTAAAATTGGAAGAATATTTTAAGAATTATGCCCGTATGACAATATTTGAAGATTTTATTTGTTGTCAGTATAGACTCCAGATAGATTTATAGAAAAGTATGAGCGTCATGAACAAAATAAGTGAATTTACTTGTAATATTGATTTGTTTTGGGTAAATTAGCGGTTCGTTTGTACAACGTATTTCGCCCTTTAAGATGGGTTTGAAGTAACTCAGGGCTCGTAGCTCAGCGGTAGAGCAGTGGACTCATAATCCATTGGTCCAAGGTTCGAATCCTTGCGGGCCCATTCGTCCTAAAATTTTTTTACATATATGGTTAGCAACACCCTTAAATGGAAATTTTTTACACAGATGCGGCATCCGGCGTCCTGCAAATCAACTTCCAGATTTTTACAGCTTATATCGTGTTCATAGTCTTCGATATTCGAATCTTCACCTGTCATATCCATCACAAACTGCAACCACAAACATACCATTATTAAGAATAACCAACGAGCGACATGCATTCGTGGGTGTGGCGGGGATTTTTGATTTATGCCTTAAATATATAAAAAAAACACAAGAGCCTTAAGGAACTAAAAAAGAAACCTAATTTTTATAAAAAGGACTTAGCATGCAACGATGGATTCATACCCGTAGAATTACGAAGGAATATCAAATGTTATTGGTGAAAAAGCTTTGATATAAAAAAAGCAACCTGATAATGTCTTTGAGATTATTAATAAAAAATGGGCCGTCTTTGTGGAACACTTTTTTATTGTCTGTACCAACGATACCTTTTTCTATGTATTTTTTGAAAATACAAGTTACTCCATTACACCTCATTCGCTTTCCATCGAAAAATACTCAGCCATAGAACTCCGGCAGAGTGGATTTTGTTTTAAATATAGAAATGCCAACCATAGCGTACCTGCCTAAATTGATTTTTTATATTCCTTTAAGCTATTAATTTCACAGATATAAATAAAATTTGAGATGAAAAAACGCGAGTTAGATTTATGTCAAATTTGTGTTAGATAACGTTTGTGCTTCGTAACATCTTAAATAAAAGCAGGTTATGAGGGACGCTTAGGTGTATTATTTGTCACCTAAACATGTCCCTACCGATCTGGCCGAAGTAATAAGCTGGTGGTCTAAGGGAACTGTTTTACGTTTTCCCGCCACTTGTTCGAGGGGAATCGGTTTGCATAAACCTTCTTTATAACTAACCATAATATTATAAACTCCTTTTGCAAGCAGCTCAGCGGCTTTGGTTCCCAAAAGTGTACAAAGGGTCCGGTCAAAAGCAGAAGGAACACCACCTCTTTGAACATGACCGAGAGATGTCACTCGTGCTTCTATACCGGTAAGTTCCTGCAATTGCCTGGCAATCCGACTGGCTTTGGGTTCCTTTACAACTCTGTATATGTCTTCGTTGTCTTCCGGAGTTTTTTCACGAATATTATCAATTGTTTCTTCCTGCACGCCGTTTTTTTTCTTTTTAACTTTTTTCTTGCTTCCGGGATTACTTTTCTCTTTTTCAATGTCTTTAATTGATACGGCACCTTCTGCAATTGCGATGATAGAGAATCTGCTTCCTTTTCGTTTTCTTTCGAGAATGTAGTTAGTTATAACAGAAGGATCATAAGGAATTTCCGGAATAAGGATTACATCAGCACCACCTGCGATTCCGGCACCAAGTGTAAGCCAGCCTGCTTTATTGCCCATTATCTCACAAACTATTACTCTATGGTGACTGGTTGCTGTAGTATGAAGTCTGTCGATTGCATCCGTTGCAATCTGCATAGCAGTATTATATCCGAATGTTGTTTCGGTTTCCGCCACATCATTGTCTATTGTTTTAGGTAATGTCATTACATTGATATTACCCGCCTGATGCAAACGAAGTGCATTTTTTTGTGTACCGTTACCACCTAAACACACAAGACAGTCAATATGGTTCTGCCTGAGATTGTCTATAGCCACATCGGTCATATCAACTATTTTACTGCCCATCGGCATTTTATGAAGCTTATCTCTGCTGGTTCCTAAAATTGTCCCACCGTTAGTTAGAATTCCACTCACAATCTTGTTATCAAGATGGATTGTACGATTTTCGACGAGTCCCCGGAAACCGTCCATAAATCCTAAAACGGTCATACCATAACAACTTATTGCCGTTTTTGTAATGGCTCTTATAGCTGCATTTAAACCCGGACAATCACCGCCGGATGTTAAAATTCCAATACACTGGGTTTTTGAGGTTTTCGACATTTTCTTATAATCCCCAAAAGAATAAAACTGTGTTTGTAATATTGAACATAGAGTATATAAACATAAAAAGCAATTTAAGGTTTTTAAGTAATATCAATAGTCATCTTCTAACAGAATAATAACCATATTTCTTTAAATTTTTAATTATAAACATGACGATACATAAATAAACAACATTTTTTGGGACTTTATTTTTATTATCAGGAAGATGAGAGTTTGAATTTACAACGTAAGAAAAGTCAACTCATATTTTATCGATGAGTTTAACGAAGGCTTATCAGATATAATAAATCAGTAGTACATAAAGGATAATTTTGAACAATAAGTTTCTTAATAATGTTATTAATATGGGGCAATCCTGGGGATTCAATAAAAAACATGCCTGTCAGGTAAGCAGGATTACGCAGATGCTTTTCGACCAACTTCAGGATTTACACCATATGGGAAATACCGAAAGATTATGGATAGAAGTTGCGGCAATTCTTCATGATGTAGGGAAAAAAATAAACAAGGAATCTCATAACAAATTAACAAGAGATATAATAGTTGATTGTTCTTTTCTACCATTTGGCAGAAAAGAAAGAAAAATGATAGGTCTTATCGCTCGCTATCACCGAGGCCGGCTTCCAAATGATAAACATAAATATTTTAATCAGCTTGATGACGAATCGAGGGGATATGTATGTAAATTAGCTGCAATTCTCCGTATAGCAGACGGTTTAGTGCATGGAAACTCTAAAATAATCAAGAATCTTACCTGTAGTATTAATCGGCAAACTATTACAGTTTATCTGGAATGTACTAAGAATATCAATATCATCAAAGCATTAAAGAAGGCAGATCTGTTCGAAAAAAGTTATATGAGAAATTTGATTTTTGAATCACAGGTCGTTCCAAAGTGCTCTGAAACAATACTGAACTAAATCCAGGCTTTATCCCCGATAAAATCATATATATAAGCTTTTTTGTTCCTAACTTAAAATTAACTTGACCTGCGTATCGTCCCATCTTAACATTCAGTTTCGTTTAACATTACGAAGAGAAGGACATCTGAATGATAGCGGCTGATAATAGTTACAAATTAATA
>CAYVXS010000326.1:0-4396 GCA_964454885.1 uncultured Pirellulales bacterium | reverse complement strand
TTTATGGAGCAGAATTAGTCTGCGAAAGCAATAGTAAGAATAAAGATATTTTTATTGGTGCCAAAACAACTTGTAGAATAAAGAACTTAAATCTTGTTAATGTATCTGGGGAATATGGATTAATCTTTTTTAATGCCTTATTATTGTTCAGCCTTATCCAATCCTTCCACGACGGCGTTTTCCAATATAAACGGTTTTCCCTCTTTTTCTTCGATTTTCACATTATTGATCTTGACATCTTTGGCATTGCGAATCGTCAGGCCGAGAGGTGCCAAGATGTATATGTCTTCGAGCACTACATCTGATATAAGACTCTCCGGCAGGCCGACAATGAAACCGGCACTGCGCGGACTGGTTGCTCTAAGATTCGTAATCCGTATATTGCGATAGACAGGTGTTTCGGGCGTGACGGACTGAGCCTCGTTTTCCGTCGGGATTTTAGGGTAATAACCGGAGATGCTGATTGGGACGGTTACATTCTGCATTACGATGTCACTGTATGTTACATTCTCCACCAGCCCGCCTCTACCCTGGTAGGACTTAATTCGTATTCCATTATCGGTATTGACAAACATGCATTTCTGCACGGTAAGACCACGCACACCACCCACGGTTTCGCTGCCTATTGAGATTCCATGACCATGCAGGATTGCACAATCACTCACCGTTATATCCTCACAGGCAAATTCGCGGCCGTCCATCTTTTTGCCGGATTTAATTGCCACGTTATCATCGCCCACATCAATAGTGCACCTGCTAATAAGCACCCGGCGACTCACACTCGGATCAATTGCATCAGTATTCGGAGCATCGGCCGGAGCCCTGAAGGTCACAGATTCGATGACCACATCTTCACAATCCGTTGGTACCAGGTGAAATTTGGGCGAGTTCTGGATGGTGACATCTTTGATTTTTACATTTTTACAGCGTGTCAGGATAATCATATTCGGCCGCGGAAGAGTGTAACCCGATTTCTTGCGCCTCGCTTCCTCGGCCGGCCCCCACCAGGCCTTGCCGCCGCCGTCGATGGTTCCTTCGCCGGTAATCGTGACATCAGTTAGGTCCTTGCCGCTGATGAATGGGATAAAATCACCGCCGCCTTTGGCCTTAAGCCAGTCACCGGGCGTTTTCATGAAGTCAGCGTGATTTTCGGTTGCCTGCAATTTGACACCCGTAACAAGCTGGATGGTCGTCTTGCTTCGCAGTGTAATTGGTTTGCTCAAATACTTACCGGGCGGAAACTTCACAATACCACCGCCTGCCCGGCCGCATTCATCGATTGCCTTCTGAATGGCTTCGGTATCAAGTGTTTGACCGTCACCTTTTGCGCCGTATTGGCGGACGTCAAATACCTTATCCTGTGTTTGAGCAGTAATTTTTCCGGAAAGCAATAAAATGTTTAACAAAAATAAAACGCAATAAAGAATCCGCTTCCAATTCGTAATCCCCGGTTTGTTTATACGGCTCGTTATCATTATGATGTCTCCCCTGAAATTGGCCTTAAATAAGATTTGTTGACCATTCCCTCATATTGACTGGATCGGTAGTTTATAATTTTTCAACAATTTTTTTCGCCCAGGCTGCAGCCCGTTCGAGTTCGCCCTGCCTGAGCGGGCCTTCGGTATCGTTGACACAAAATCCCTCAGGTGCGACGATTATTTCCGCTCCTTTTTTCCCGAGCTTCTTTGAAATCGGTTCGGCGGCATAACCAAACACGTTCATTAAAAAACGCAAAACGCGAGGTTTGGCATCGTCTTCTGAAATGCGGGTATCGAATGCCGCCGCGTTTACACCTTCAAGATCATTGACGGGGATTTTTTTTAGAAAATTGTTCGTTGCCGGAGAAGGCCTGAATGCGCGGGTAGGGGAGCCTACAACCAAAAGACTCAATCCGTTCAATTGCTCCGGCAGGAATTCACTTACTTTACGAACATCGACTTCCATTGATGATCCGAGAGAATCACCAATCGCCTGCGCTATCTTTTCGGTATTGCCAAAAAACGATTCATAAAGTACAAGTGCTTTCATGTTTACTCAAAATAAGTGGCAAAAACAACATGGGAAAAAACCGTTAATATACTGCGTGGTAAAAAAATATTCCCTGTGGGACAAGTTGCATGCCCTATTCGTTTCTACACATTCTTGCGAATATTGATGCCAAGCACAATACCCTGCGATTCTGCTTCTGAACTTTATAATGTCTTATGCACCGCCACCGCCGGTTTCACGAATATAGAATCCCTGGTCCGCCAGGCCGGTGGAAGATGGAGTACCGGCAATCCGCGCAAGATAGGTATCTCCCATTTTTTTAATATGTTCGGCGACGTTGTCGAAGTAATTATAATGAGATTGCTCTTCGTTAATAATCGTCTCGAAGAGTTTCATACTAATGCTGTCACCGTTTTCACGGCAGACCATCAATAGCTCGTTATAAACATCTACCGTGTGACTTTCCAGATTCGAATCGAATGGGTAAATCTTTTCGACTTCCTGGCCCTTTTTAGACTTTTCCAGCGGATCGGTGGTAGGCTCTCCGCCGAGTTCCTTAATACGTTCGGCGAACTGCTCGGCATGGCGCATTTCGTCAATCGCAATCAATTTCATATTGGCGGCCAGCTCACCATAATCCATGTCATCCAGACCATAATGCTGATTCATGTACTGCGCAATTGCCTGCAGCTCCATCGCACGTGCTTTATTAAGGGCATCGATAACTTTTTTCTTCTTGTTCTCTCCTGTACTTTTCGCCATATCTCTACTCCTTATCTATGGTTTATTTTAAAAATACAATTTTGCGCAGTATTATACTTCTCGCCGGTCGAATTGCAACAATTATTCTATCCTGTTTATCTGTAAGCTTATGCGGGCGTGGAAAGGGCCTCGGATTCTCTAATAAAACATATTTTCATCGGCCGAGCAGAGCCTGATCTTCACCTGTGCTATTTATTGGTTTTATAAAAAAACGAATCACAAATTACGGATTGGCTATATGGTAATCGTTTATGTATCTGTTAACGTGGTTTCTTATGTTCCTTTTTATGGAAGCCATTCTTTCTCTGCCGACATACATGCCGCTGTCCCAGCATACGCCTTCGGTGTATCTTTGGTTTCTGTCAAGAATCGCATCTTCAAAATGGACGATACGAAAAGTGTAAAGATACGAATCCTTAAGTGACGGCTCTTTATATATAACAATATAAACCGCAAGACGCGGCCGGCCCGGAGTGTATTCCAGATCGTCCTTGGTTAAGAGCTTTATTTTCGAATTCTCCAACTGCTCTTCTATGTCCTTTTGCAATTCTTCTGTTAAAGAATCTTTCTCGGATTTTTCCTTTGAGATAACATCGACATAAACAGAAACGCCGTTCGAGTTCTCCAGGCGCCTGCGGAATTCCTGCAGGATTTTATCCTTATCTTCTTCCTGCGCGTAGGCAATCACACCAGCCAAAACACCTAAAAAAATCACTATTGCAGCAGAAATATAAATCCGGATTTTTTTTGTTTCCATAAAATCACCTGTTATTTAAGAGAATTATTCGAATATCTCCTTACTATTCTAAAAATCATTCATTAAAATTCAACGGGTAGATTCCTAAAATTAGCGAATTCCCCCATGAAAAAGGCAAAGGCCGCCATTTTATAAGGCCAATGCCATATTAGAATTTTAAGCCTGGGGGCAGTGAACAATAATGCAAAATCGCACGTAAAAGTGCTGATAAACGGGAAAAATAAAAAATATTTTAAAAATATTGTTGACGGTCTGCCGATATCAGTATAAATTACAGTTTTAGGTGTGTTGAAAAGTACATCAGACCATAAGAAAGGTACTGGTTAGATTTTGAAAGAAATCTATAGAATGCTGTTTTTCATAACTTAAACTGCCTAAAGGCTAACGAGACGGCCGTATCTTAAGACCGCTGGCAGTTTGAGACAGCGGTTTTTTTTATTGCTCTTTATTAAGTTTATAGTTATAACCGACGAGCCTGACTACCTTATGACTGGAAAGCCATAAGGAAATTCGAAGTACGAAGCTCTAAATTCTAAACAAATTCGAATGACCAAAACTCTAATGTTCGAAACATAGTCTTGAATTTAGAAAATTTGGATTTTGACATTATTTAGGATTTGGATATTAGGATTTCGGATTTCCCGCGTAGCGGGTTCTTGGGCTCGTAGCTCAGTTGGTTAGAGCGCACGCCTGATAAGCGTGAGGTCGGAAGTTCGACTCTTCCCGGGCCCATTTTGGTTAAATGGTGATTGGTGAGTGGTTAATCGAACAATGCAAGAAGCTTGCAACTATTAATTAACTAATTAACCATTTACAAATTAACCAATTCAGCTCGGGGACGTAGCTCAGCTGGGAGAGCGCCGGCTTTGCAAGCCGGAAGTCGTGGGT
>CAYVXS010000325.1:0-4399 GCA_964454885.1 uncultured Pirellulales bacterium | reverse complement strand
GCGGTTCGCCATGATGAATCTCGAAGGAACAGACCCGGCCAAATTCAACGCAGAAAATTTGGATATTACCGATAAGTGGATTCTCTCCCGATTGGCCAGGACGATTTCCGAGGTGACAGAAGCTCTGGATAATTTCAAGTTCAGTGACCCATTATCGCAGCTATATAAATTCTTCTGGAATGATTTCTGCGACTGGTATCTCGAATGGGTCAAACCGAGAATGCAGGACGAGCAGCAAAAACCAATCGCACAAAATGTCCTGGCCTTTGTGCTGGACCAGACTCTGCGACTATTACATCCGTTCGTGCCGTTTATCACCGAGGGAATTTTCCAGAAGCTCAATGAAATTGTCCCGGTAAGAAAATTGCACGGCCTGATCGAGACCGATAAAACCGGCGCCCTTGTAATTTCACAATGGCCGGAACAAATAGAATCGTCGATGGATGATGGCGTCGAGAAGGAAATAACAATTGTTCAGAATATAGTTCGTTCCGTACGGGATATCAAAAGTAAATACAATGTCATGGCCCTTGACGGCCTTTCGGCAAATGCTGCTGAAGATATTTCACAAAAGTTGAATGCAAACAAAGAATTAATATGTTCTTTGACGGCGGCGAAAGATTTTCATGCAGGAGAGAATATCCCAAAACCACAAAATGCCGCTACGGCGATTGTTGACGAGATACAGATTTACGTCCACAACGTTATTGACATAGAAGCCGAAAGAAACCGATTAGAGAAACAAAGGCAGCAGGTAGAGAAAGCCAAACAGGTGACGGAAGCCAAACTGGCAAACGAAAATTTTGTTAATAAAGCCAAACCGCAGGTTGTGGCGCAGGCCCAGGAAAGACTCAAACAGATCACGGAACAACTGGAAACGATTACACAACATCTTTCGGAATTAGAACACAGTGAATGAGCAAACGTATAAAATAAAAAGCAGCTCAATGCAATTTCTCTTTTGCCGATTTACCGGATAAAGGTGGTGCAAAAATGGAAATGGAAGCGGAATTATCGCGAATAATTATTAATGAAATGTCCGACCAGCAAATCATCGTTCTAAAAGAACGCAACGGCGAACGAAGTTTTCCAATAGTAATCGGCATAGTAGAAATTTTTGCAATCGACCGACGGCTCAAAGGAATCAAGCCGGCCAGGCCGATGACTCACGATTTACTGGTTGATGTTATCGAGAATCTCGGCGCGAAAATAGAAAAAATAGTAATCAACGACCTGCGGCACCATATCTTTTTTGCCCGGATCCATTTGAGCCTGAACGGGAAAAAAATTGAAATTGATTCACGGCCATCCGACGCCATAGCTATCAGCACGGCGACAAATGCACCTATTTTTGTTGCTGAGCATGTGTTTGAGCAGGCTTCCGAATGAAAACCTCCCAAATCAGCGGCAACATAATTATCGCGACGCCGATACAAAGCAGACTGTCCGCAACGTTGAACGTAGGCCAGTGATAATTGCGGTAATAGACATCGATAAAATCCCGGACAAAACCACCGTTGAAAATCCTGTCGTATAAATTCCCACAGGCTCCGGCGGCGACAAGACCTAACGCAACATAAACTTTTCGTGGTTGCTGCACACCGAAAAGGAAAAAAACGACACTGGCAACAAGCGCCACGATCGGCACTATTGTCAAAAGCAAAATCTTGCCGGAAAATAATCCGAAAGCCGCACCGTTATTGGTAGCTCTGACCAGCTCTATAAAACCTCCAATAACCATGTAAGAATGCCGACTTTCCAACCATTCGAATACGGCCTTTTTGGTCCACAAATCAAATGTTAATCCGGCGATTGTAAATAACCAGAAAATCAGATGTGCCTTTAAATCCGGTAGAACTAATCCCTTATGCTCCGTTGAAGTCTCGTTTGAATCCATCATTTCTTTGCCGTTTTTTATCTTTATATCGGTTATTATTCGAATCAGGCTTTATAGTCAATATCTATGTTGTGTCCAAATTCTCTTTTAGCCGGCAAATTATAACATGGAAAGCCCCCCTGTCAAAAAAGTTTGACAATAGAGCCCTATTTATTTTAACCTGAAAAATCCGAAGTTTGACATCTGCGGTATGATTCTATATCATATTGCATACAGATATGGTCGTAATTTATAGACGAGGCAATACCTCGTCTTTGTTGTATTTGCTCGAAAGGTTTTGTATGGCAAAAAAAGCTTCTTTGAAGTTCAAACCGTTTGTGCTGATTATACGTGACGGCTGGGGTTATAATCCGAATCCCGAAGAGGATGATTACAATGCAATAAAATGTGCAAACACACCCGTGGACGATATACTGATGTCGGAATATCCGAACTGCCTTATCCACACGAGCGGTGAGGATGTCGGACTGCCGGATGGAACTATGGGCAACAGCGAAGTGGGCCATCAGAACATCGGCGCCGGCAGAATCGTTCCGCAGGAATCTGTCAGGTTAAGCAGGACCATCCGTGACGGTTCCTTTTTCGAGAACAAGGAATTTCAAAATCTTATCAAATTCGTCAAAAAAAATAACGGCAAAATGCACGTCATGGGACTTTGCAGTGACATTGGCGTACATTCCCTGTTAGACCACCTTTACGGCCTGCTCGAATTGGCAAAAAGAAACGGTCTTGAAGATGTTTTTATCCACGCATTCACCGACGGCAGGGATTCACCTCCTGACAGCGGCGCCGGTTATATAGCCGACATCGAGAAAAAGGCAAAAGAAATCGGTATCGGCAAAATCGCATCCGTAATGGGCAGATTTTACGCAATGGACCGCGACAGTCGATGGGACCGCGTGCAGAAAGCCTACGAATGCATGAGAACAGGCAAGGGGCTTAAGGCCATGAGCGCGGCTCAGGCAATCTCCCAGAGTTACGAAAAAAAGGTCACGGACGAATTTATCGAGCCGACAAGCATTATTAACACCGAAAATGAGCCGATTGCGACCGTTAATGATGGTGACGGTGTGGTTTTTTTCAACTTCCGAGGTGACCGACCACGTGAAATCACCAGGGCATTCGTTTCCCCGGATTTCAAGGATTTTCCCAGAACAACCAAGCCGGACATCTATTACGTTTGCCTGACGGAATACGATGCAACAATTCCCGCCCCGGTGGCGTTCCCAAAACCGCCGAAAATGAAAAATATCCTGGGCGATTACTGGGGCTCTCTGGGCCTGAAGCAATTCCGCTGCGCCGAGACGGAAAAATATGCCCATGTCACATTTTTTTTCAACGATTATACCGAGAAACCGTTCCCCGGCGAGGACAGACAGATTGTCCCTTCACCACGTGTCCGGACATACGATTTAAAACCGGAGATGAGTGCCTACGAGGTCTGCGAAGTCGTGCTGGATAGACTTAACTCGAAAAAATACGATGTGATCGTTGTTAACCTCGCCAATCCGGACATGGTCGGCCATACAGGCATATTAGCAGCGGCGATTAAGGCGGCCGAGGCGGTCGATGAATGCGTGGGAAAAATCTTGGATAAAGTCAAGGCTTTGGGCGGAGCGGCGATAATCACCGCCGATCACGGCAATTTCGAAAAAATGATAGACAGAAGTCCCGACAATCCCCACACCGCCCATACAATAGGTGATGTACCGCTGATTGTATTCGACGAACGTTACAAAAACTGCAAGCTTCGCACGGGTGGAAGATTGGCCGACATTGGCCCTACGCTTCTGGATATGATGGACCTGCCGCAACCAAAGGAAATGACCGGTAAAAGTCTGATCGAAAAGTAATTAAAAAATAATATCATACAAAAAATGCTTTTTGGCATTTTTATCCAGTGTGTTTTTTTGAATATTGATCAGTAAACCATTAACTTCAATGGCAACCCTATAATAGTAAGCGGGATAAAATAATGGGTCAGATAGTTGCTCTTGACCAGAATATGATAAATATGATAGCCGCAGGCGAAGTGATTGAACGGCCTGCGAGTGTGGTCAAGGAGCTCGTGGAAAACAGTATCGACGCCGGGGCAACAAAGATAAGCGTAACAATCGAAGACGGCGGCAGAAAGCTCATAACAGTAGCCGATAACGGCTGCGGAATGGACGCCGACGACCTCGCCCGGGCATTCGAGTCACATACTACCAGCAAGATTAAAACCAGCAAAGATTTACTCGGTATATCAACGCTTGGTTTCAGAGGCGAGGCTCTGGCAAGTATCGCATCTGTAGCCCAGGTAAAAGCCGTAAGCAGGCAGAGAGATTCGACATCAGCCAACTGCATTGAGATCGATTGCGGCAGCAAATCCGATGTTGGTCCATGCAGCGCCGATTACGGTACAACGATTCAGGTCAGAGATATTTTTTATAAACTTCCCGCCCGGCGAAAATTTCTCAAAACTACCAATACTGAAATGGGGCATATTACCGAGCAATTTAC
>CAYVXS010000324.1:0-4404 GCA_964454885.1 uncultured Pirellulales bacterium | reverse complement strand
TACTCTCAGGTGGATTTGAACCGGACCGGTACGCCTCTGCTGGAAATTGTGACCGAGCCGGACATGAACAGCGGTGCCGAAGTCCGTGCGCTTGCCGTCGAGTTGCAACGAATGGTAAGATTCCTCGGCGTTTCCGAAGCGGATATGCAAAAAGGTCACATGCGTTTCGAGCCAAACATCAATTTGATTATTACCAGAGGCGACGGCGAATATAGAACTCCCATAACCGAGATAAAAAATCTCAACAGCTTCCGCGCATTGGAAAGAAGTGTCAATTACGAGGCGGCAAGGCAGCTTGACGAATTTGTCGAGACCGGCAAAGTCATGGAGATGGGTAATAAAACCACTCGTGGCTGGGATGATGAAAAAGAGGTCACCGTACTTCAAAGAGAAAAGGAAGAGGCTCACGATTACAGATATTTTCCCGAACCTGATCTTGTGCCGGTAGAATTGAACAGCCAATGGCTGGAAGAAATCCAGTCGCGTTTGTGTGAGCTGCCGTTAAAAAAGCAAATGAGATATGTACAGGAATATGGTTTGAGCGATTACGACGCCGGTGTTCTAACGGCTGAGCGTTCGACGGCGGACTTTTTCGAACAGACAGTTGCCGCCGGCGGAGAGCCGAAACGTGTCTGTAACCTGCTTACGCAGACAGGATTGAAAATAACAAAAGAGAAAAACTGTTCCATTAATGATTTACCCGTAAAACCACAAGGTCTTTCGAGCCTGGCGGCAATGGTAGAAGATGGTACTATCAGCGCCGGTTCGGCGACTACAATTTTCGAGGCAATGACACAGACAGGAAAAGAGCCGCAGGTCCTGGCCGAAGAATTGAACCTGATTCAAAAAAGCGATGCGGGCGAGCTGGAAAAAATCGTGGACGAGGTTTTGACGGAGAATCCCCAGGCGGTCGAGGATGTCACCAGCGGCGGGAAAAAAGAAAAAAAGGCAAGGGGCTTTTTATTGGGTCAGGTAATGCAAAAAACAAAGGGACAGGCAAATCCGAAAGTGGTCTCGGAAATCCTCGCAAAAAAACTCGGATAAAATTCCAAATATTTAGCCCCACGTTTTACGTGGGGTATTCACCGATGAATTCAAAAGAACAGGATTTGAAATGAAAATAGAAAAAAGCAGCAATATCAAAATAACGCCGGTAAATGTCGAGGGGGCCAAAGATGTTGAAATAAGGTGGCTTATTTCCAAAGAGGATGGGGCAGAAAATTTCGCGATGCGGATGTTCGAAATTCAGCCCGGCGGTCATACCCCTTTGCATACTCATCCGCACGAGCACGAGGTTTTTATCGTTGAAGGAAATGGTGCGCTTGTCTTCGAGGATACAGAACATCCATTCGGCCCAGAACACGTAATATTCGTACCCGGCGGGAAGGAACATCGATTCAAAAATACAGGGGACTCACTTTTAAGATTATTATGCCTGATTCCCGCTTCGGCAGTATAATATAAGCCTAAAATCTATGGTGTTCATAAAGGACAAAAGTGATGACAGGCAAAGAATTCATTAACTCACTGGCAAACGGCAAATCTGATATTATACAGACACTCCTGGATATCCTTGCCGAGACGGATTCCGAATATTGCCTGATTGGTGGGCTTGCCGTAAACGCTTATGTCGAACCTGTGGTCAGCCTCGATTTGGATATTGTAGCGGCTACGGAAAAGGTAGCGGATATTTGTAAAGCAGCTAAAGAACGTGGATTGAAAATTGAGGAATTCGAGCATAGCGTAAATATTACGAGTGATAATTCCGACCTGCGGATTCAACTTCAAACTGATCCTCGTTACCAAAAGTTTATTCCGGTATCGACAGATGAAGTTGTACTGGATTACTCGATGAAGATCGCAAAACTTGAAAATGTCCTCCAGGGCAAAGTCTGGGCATATATGGATGAAACACGACGAAAGAGCAAACGGCAAAAAGACTTGGCCGACATATTCCGCATAATAGAAAAATATCCGCAACTGGAAGCTACGTTGCCTCAAAAACTTCGGGATGAATTGGAAAAATAAATTACAAATAGTAGGGAGAGAGAAAATGATTAATTCAAATCGCGCACTATCTATAGTGTATAGAAACTTCCTGTTTGGAGTTTTGCTTTTAATTAATGTTCATAAAGTAAGTGCCGGGCCTATTCCTATGCCGTTAGAAGCTCAGCTGGATATGTCGGAGTATGTTTTTATCGGGAAGAATACTCAAATTGAAAAAAGCGAATTTCGGAAAAGTGAAGGAATACAGTGGGGTTGCGCTAAGGCCGAGGTTAAAGAGACATTAAAAGGTGTACCAACGAAATTTGTGGAATTCTATGCTGCAACAGGATTTGATGATCCAAACTATAAAAAAGCTGCCAGTCCTCCTAAAATATATAGAGTGGGTATGAGTGGGATTTTACTGGTAGGTGCCGATAATGTTGTTTTACACTCGTGTGGATTACTTGCAGAGAGTAGAAAATCGGACATTCAGCGGATTATAAAAAATTTATCAGAAAGGAAGTGGTCGAGACCTGTAAATGGACTTCAAGCTTGGGCTGCGGCAGTCAAATCTGACTATTCTGAGAATCCGGTTATTATTTTTGCAGTAAAAAATGTTTCTGATAGTGACATTTTTGTTCCTTTAGCACATGAATCCGGATTTATCAAAGCAACAGCGATAAATGATAAGGGAGAAAAGTTCAATTATGTATTGGGTAATGTCAGCACACAAGATGAAACTGTGTTTTGTAGTAAATTACCAGCGAATCAAATAGTATATCTTCATCCTCAATATTCTTGTATTGACCTTGCAAAGCATCAGAAGTTGCCTCACGGGAAATATTCTGTGATAATACAATGCAATAATAAATGCGAAGGATGCATGAAAATTACACCTGCGAAAATCGAGCATGTATCGGCATGGAAAGGTGAACTGCAGGCGGAATCAGTCGAGCTTGTCGTAAAATCAAAAAAGTAAGAAAATAATATTGTTTGGTTTTTCTGAAAAAAAACGGGCTATCAAATTCTTTTGTTGTTTTTATTTATTTTTCGCCTCGCGGATTTTGCTTTCTGTACCGGCTAAGAGTCTGTTTATATTTTCACGATGGCGGATAATTACCATAAGGGGGATAATCGTTGCTGCAATTACCAGAGGCCAGAGGGTGGCGAATTTCCAATTGGGTTTTATGACTATCGCCAAAATCAGAGCAAGGAGGAAAGTGACCGAAGCGGCAATCGATGCCAGAGAGACATATCGCCAGATTAATACGACAACAATCCAAACTGTGATGGCAATCAGTGCACAAATTGTGTAATAGGGCCAAAGCCCCAGTGCCACTCCGAAACTGGTTGAGACGCCTTTGCCTCCTTTGAATTTCAAATATATCGGGAAGATATGACCGATGATAGCGGCACAACCTACCGCAAGCCACAACAGATGCAGGATGAATTCATTACCCTGTGCTGATTTGGATGTGACCAGGGGCATTGTAACGAGCATAGGAATCATGCCTTTGAGAACGTCGAGGGCGAAGCAGGCATAGGCCCATTTTTTACCAAGTGCCCTGGCGACGTTGGTTGCGCCGATATTGCCCGAACCGATTGCGCGCAGATCTTTGCCATAGGCCCTGGCTATGAGCGCGCCAAAGGGTATCGAGCCTAACAGGTAAGCTCCCAAAATGGCCGGGGCAAAAATCAGGTACATTATTTCAGACCTTTCCTTTGCAATATCGATTCATATACATTTTGTAATTGTTTTGCCGCCCGGTCAATGGATATTTCTTCCCGGAGGTTGTCTTCGGTTATCGCTTCTGATGCTTTTCGGATATTTTCTGTGTTCGTGAAATAATTTATTGCTTCGGCCAGAGCATCGATATTCTCCGGCGAATTAATGATTATCCCGTGCCGGTTGTGGGCGAATAAATCCGTTGCGCCGTTAAACTTCGTGGTGATTACGGGTTTGTTGGCGGCTAATGCTTCGAGGATGAATCTGCTCGAAGGATCGTAAAAAGTCGGCAGAACGGCCGCATCGACGATTGACAGGGCGTTTTGAATGTGGTTCAGAGGACCTAAGAAAAGAATATTTTTTGCCGTCGAGGTACCTATGAGCCGGCGATATTTTTTTTCTTTACCGTGGCCGGCGACAATGAGATAAGCCTGTCGTTCGTTTTTTTTACGAGCGGCGATTTTCATTGCCTGTATGAGTGGTGCCAATCCCTTTAAACGGAAATTATTTGCAACAAATAAAAAGAAAACAGGATTGTCGGCTTCCTTGAGACTTAACTTCGCCAGTATATGGGACCGAAGTGTATCGGCGGCAGAGGCGTTAATTTTTTTATCCGTTTTTACGCCGTTAGGTATTACTACAAATCGTCCGGCGTCCGTGTTGTAATGTCGTTTGAATTGGTCTGCAACATA
>CAYVXS010000323.1:0-4404 GCA_964454885.1 uncultured Pirellulales bacterium | reverse complement strand
TTCCTTTATCAGGTCAATCTTGCCGGGGCGGTCCTGATTTTTGCCCAGACTGTCATGATTCTGTTTATAATCGCCATCTTCGAGGCGACAAAATGAAAAAAACACCGGTTAATTCAAGCAATTCGAAGAGCAAGTCTCTTATTTGCCTGGAATACGCCCTGCTTACCCTGTGCCTCGGTGTGCTCGCAGTTCGAACAATATTCACAGAAGGCCCGGCGGTGCAATCGACGACGCTCCGCGCTAATATTGGTGACAGCCTCTACAGTCTGTCCCTCTCGGCAAGTTTGCTGGTAGTTTTTTTGCTGTGGCTCTTGTGGAATATATGCAGCAAAAAAATACTTTACCGCCCAACCGGTACAGGAATAGGTCTTGTTCTTTTCTGTATCGCCGCCGTGATTTCGTACCTTGCGGCATCTGATAAGCGACTGGCAATAACTACGATATTCATAGCGATATCGCCACTTCTGTGCGCGGTAGTGTTGGTGCAGATATTAGACTCACAGGCCAAAGTCAATCTGGTATTGGCCGTTATCGCCGCTTTGGGTGTGCTCAGTGCTTATCAGTGTTTCGAGCAGCTTTTCGAAGGAAACAAGGTAATGATCGAACAATACGAAGAGAATCCGCAGGGCATGCTCGAACCGCTCGGCATCGAGCCGGGTACGCTCCAGCACTTTCTTTTTGAGCAAAGACTTTATGCCGGTAATGTCCGCGCCTTTTTCACGACGCGAAATTCGGCCGGCTCGTTTTTATTATTATCTTTTTTCGCCGGCCTGTCTTTGTATCTTCATAAACTAAAATATCTTAAATCAGGGCGATTCAAATTCCGGGACTATGCCGCCTGCACTATTCCAATCGCTGTAATTCTGGCCGCTCTTGTCCTGACCAAAAGTAAAGGTGCTATCATCGGATTAATCTTCGCTACGGTTTTAATAGTAACATATTTCCGTTTTGAGCAATTTATAAAAGCTCACAGGAAAATTATTTTAGCAACATGTGTATCATTATTCATCATAGGCGGCATTGCCGTCACCTGGTACGGATTGAAATATGACAGGCTCCCGGGGGGCAATTCCATGCTCGTCCGGTGGCAATACTGGCATGCCTCTGCAAAAATGTACGCAGACCATCCTCTAACCGGCGTCGGGCCGGGTAATTTTACTTCCTTTTATACTCATTACAAACCGGCCGCAGCACTGGAAAGCGTTTCGGACCCGCATAATTTTCCGCTTAGCATCCTGACCCAGTACGGCCCATTAGGCCTTGCTGCAGTGCTGGCTATGATTTTTATCCCGCTGTGGAAGACAATTTTCCCAAAATCTTCGTGCTCTACGGAGAGTAATCGAGGACCACCATCGGCTTTTAAGACACAGGCGATAACTTTCATGCTGTTCTTATGGCTCGGTGTGCTGCTCGTAAGACAATTTTTGATTCCGGCAGTAAGCTCGGGTAATATTGCCGTACTGATTTATATTGTAACAAGATTCATAATCCCTGCTTTTGTTGTTTTCACCGTCGGTTTTCTGTTTATCAGGATTCAGAATGGTACAAATGAGCAGGCCGGACAAAAATCCAAAAGTATTACCATCGTAATTCTTTTTTGTGCAGTGCTCGGATTTGCTTTACACAACCTGACGGATTTCGCCTTTTTCGAACCGGGCGTTTACACGACATTCTGGTTCATGATAGCCTGTCTTGTTGCACTAAATTCATATAGAAACCAGGAACATCGGCTTGTTCTCAAACCTTCGGCCGGTATTAAAATAATGACTCTCATCGCAGTATTTGTTGTTGGTATTATCTTTATAAAATATGCCATCGTTCCGTTAGCATCAAGCACAGTAAAAATTGAAAAGGCAAACAATGCAATCTCGCAGGGCCGATTCGAGCAAGCTAATAATCTTTTAGACGAGGCCACTGTCGCGGATAAGTTAAGCCCTCTTGCACCATCGCTCAATGCACGGCTATACCTGCATCTCTACCGACAATCGCCGGATGCAAATCCCGATCTGCTTATCAGTGCCGAAAAGTGCCTGAAAACTGCAATCGAACGAAACATGGCCGATTTTAAAAACTACGAACGACTGACGGAAGTATATTTACTGCTCTCTGAACAATCGGCCGGACAAGGAAAAACCGAGTGGTTAAACAAGGCATTTTCCGCCGCTTCGGATGCAGTTGTACTTTATCCCGGCTGCGACAGGCTGCATTTTAACCTGGCCCAAATCGCCGATAAGCTGGACAAAACTAATATCGCACTGAAAGAGTATGAAAAAACAGTTGAAATCGAAGAACAATATCGCAACCAGTTCCGTCAAATGTTCCCGGAGGAAAAAATTGTCAGCCGGCTCGGGGAAGATAAATACCAAATTGCACTTCTTCGCATAAAAGAGCTTTCTATCACTCCAAAGAATAATCCGGAAAATGTCATTTAAGAGAAAACAGATTGCATCCTTGTCCCGTAACACAAGTCACGGCAAAAACCCTGAATATTTATCATCACGAGTAAATATCGGGTCACAGTGACAGTCACCAATCAAGGACTTATAACTAATAATGTACTAAAGTGACTGTCACCATATATTTATACTTCGTTGTCACTGTCTTGCCACTTGCCAGGCAAATCAAATCACAGATAATTGATATATAAAACGCCATATTATCGGAAGGTTCCCGGAATAAAGCGCTGAATCCGTCACCGAGGGAGCATTTACTGCTACAGTGACATATAGATTACCATATTCAGTATTCGAAGATATTAGTCGATATACAATTATATGGGACAGCTTTGATTATGCATCATAGAGGTTCGAACAGTGGGCAAAAAAAAGGCTTTACAATCGTTGAGCTGATGGTGGTTGTTCTCGTCATCGGTATTCTTGCTGCGGTGGCGATTCCAATGATGCAGGGTCGAATCAGCACCGCTAAATGGTCGGAAGGAAAAGCAATGATGGGGGCCATAGCAGAGGCTTTACGTGCTCACGTATCCGAAAAAGGCAGTCATTTTTCAACCGTACCGACTTTGGATCAGCTTGGTTTCGCAGATGACGATCTAAACGGCTCCTATTTCATCGGGGGTGAATCAGGCGATGGGGCTTTTTCATGGATCATTAACAACAACAATCCCCTGGATTTTCTGGTCACCGCTACAGCACCCACCGGAGTCGGGGGGTCATCCCAAATGACACTGGACCAGGCCGGTAAATTCACGGAAATTCCATAAAAAACCATAGAAGTTTACAAACCTATCTCCAGAAGAAAACCCCATGAATTTTTAACTCAGGCAAAATTAATGACGTTTAAAGAAAGACTGAAGTATTATCACAGATGAGAAATTCGCAAATTACGAAATTTTATTCATAATCTCATCGGGAATATCGAAATTCGCATAAGCGTTTTGCACATCATCGTGGTCGTCGAAAGCCTCCATCAAAGATACAATCCTGCCGGCAATATGCTCATCGTTAATTTCGATAGTGCTTTGCGGCACCATTGAAATCTCGGCCACTTCCATAGCTATTTCCGAATCCTGCAAAGTTTTTTTAAGCTCTTCGTAGGCAGCCGGCTCGCACGTGATTTCGAAAACATCCCCCATCGTTTGTATGTCGCTTGCCCCTGCGCCGAGTGCGATTTCCAGAAGTTGTTCCTCGTCAGCGCTGGAAGTATTGACTGTAATAAGTCCTTTCTGACTGAACATCCAGTTAACACATCCGCTTGTTCCCAGTGAGCCGCCGTGTTTTTCGAACAGTTTTTTTATTTCCGGCCCGGTTCGATTCCGGTTGTCCGTCAGAGCATCGACCATTATTGCAACGCCGCTTGGGCCATATCCTTCGTACAGCACTTCTTCGAAGCTGACACCACCTAAGTCACCGGTTCCTTTTTTGATTGCTTTTTCTATAGTATCTTTGGGCATATTTGCGGCTTTCGCCTTGTCGATCGCATAACGCAGGGACAAATTCGCCGATGGATCCCCCCCGCCGTTTTTGGCGGCTACTATAATCATTCGAGCAATCTTGCTCCACGTTTTACCGCGTTTCGCGTCGTTGGCCGCTTTTTTATGTTTTATACCGGCCCAGTGTGAATGACCCGACATTTTTACTCCTCGTTATAACTCGAAATAACAAATTAACAGGACAAATATTATATCTGATTTACCTTAATTGAAGTAGCTAATTTTATAAAGAAACTACTGTCTCGATACTATTTTTTCAATAGTTCCGACGGCACCAAATATATGTTACGGAACTCTACAGGACCTCCTTCACTCTGGAGGCAGATCGCCCCATATGTATCCGTCGGGGCGGTTCCCTCGTTCTGGAGAGTACCGTTGACATAACAGCGAATCGAATCCTTATTACAATAAATATCGTAGGTGTTCCACTGGCCGGCGGGTTTTTCGCTGCTTTT
>CAYVXS010000322.1:0-4424 GCA_964454885.1 uncultured Pirellulales bacterium | reverse complement strand
CGGCTGCAACGAGCTGGTAAAAAAACAAGACCAAGGCCTGCAGCTCAAGCCCGGATTCGACCCAAACGCTCTTGTTCTACTGGTTCATCTCGACCACAGGCAGAACGAAACGCTCACCTCCTGGCCCCGCGTAGCTTTTGCCGTCGGTGACGGCACAATTATTTTGACCGCCAAACATTGTGTGGACTTTCCTTCGAACTGGTCACAACGCCCGATGTCACCGGAAATAGTCGTCGTCAGCCCTTACTACGGTGACATTTATCACTGTGAGATTATTGCCACAGACAAAAAAAGCGACCTTGCAATATTAAAAGCTCCGTGGCGCATTCATCCCGCTTTGGCTCTGGCAAGCGAGGAAGAATTTCGAAATGCAAAAAAGGTAACCGTTTTCAGCCGACCCATCAGAAAGCCGAAGAAGCCCCACGAGCTGGGACGTAAAATCCGCACCGCTACTTTAATCATCGAGCAAAAGTCCGTCAAAAAACCAATTACCGGGATGAAGCTCAAAGGCTCGGGGCCTATCGTGCCCGGCTGGAGCGGCTCGGCAATCGTCATTCCCGAGACCGCGAAAGCCACCGGCGTAATCAGTGCACTTACTGGAGTAAGGCTGGGCGTGCCTGTATTGTTCTCCATAACATTTATTTTCGATACAATCGGCGGCAAAGCGGAATCCGCCTGGGAGCTACTCAGGCAAAACAACCTGCAGTACAAAGCAAGTAGTTACTATCCTTTAGATTTCGAGCCGGTCGCAGACGCATATCAGGCATACTCGGCCATCATGGATTATTTCGAGACTCTGTCGGAAAAAGAAACCAACAAGTCACTCGAAACGGCCGAAAAGTTAGTGACAATCAGGCCCGATTCGGGTTATGCCTATTTACTGCTTGCCATGATCGCCGACAAACAAGCACACGAACCTAATTCAGAACCGGGAAAACTTCTCACTCTTGCCGAATCGAGTTACGAAAAATCCCTCCGACTGGATCCTAACAACGCATCCACCCATGCCGTGTATGGTAATTTTCTGCTGCAGCAAAAGCACAAACCGCAGGCCCTGACCGAAACGCAAACCGCACTGGGCCTCGACCCCAACAACGAATTAGCAACAATCAATAAAATCATCCTTTTAACTCAAACAGAGCCGAACGAAGCCGAAGTATATGCGAAAAAACTCGTTGATAGAGACCCCAACAATTCCGATTACTGGTATCAATACGGATACGCTTTGTCGCAGCTTGACAAAAACGAGCAGGCTCTTGACGCAATACAAAAAGCAATAAAACTGGATCCCAAAGGCGGTTACTACGGTGGTCTTGCCGATATCCTGGTGAAACTCGACCGGCTAAAGGAGGCCGAGAAAAATTACAGGAAGATGACAAAGAGCTGCGGCTGCCAGCGATGCTGGTTTAAGTATGCCCGGTTCCTTGTAAAATACCGGCCAAAAAAACTGGACCAGGCCGAGAAGGCCCTCGCAAAAGCAGAGGCCAAAGCATACATGCTTCGGATTTCCAAAGAAGATATGGCAAATCTCCGGATGAAACTGACCTCGGCGAAATTTACGCCCCTGCAGAAAAAGTCCCCGAAAAAGGCTGAGGCACTCGCCCGCAGGCTCATTAAAAAATCGCCGGACAACGGTTATAATTATTGGGCATTGGCAAGCGTTCTAAGAGAGCAGGAAAGATTTAACGAAGCGGTTACAGCCGCCGAACAGGCGGTAAAACTGTGTCCCGACTGTTCGTTTCGTCCACGATTAGCTAATTGCCTCGCAAAAGCGGGGGACCTTGAAAAAGCCGAGCACACATACGAGAAGATGCTTGAGAAACATCCCGAAAGACCTTTGTATTGGTTCTGGTATGCTGAGTTTCTCGTCGATTATTTCCCGGACAGAATCGAAGAGGCCAGAGATGCTTTAGATGAAGCGAAAGGCGCCCCTGACAAACGCTGGCCTATCAAAGACGAAGAACTAAAAGAGCTGCTCGAAAAAATCGAAAAGAAAACGGCGGTCCCACAGGAATATTGAAAATAATCAAATCCGTGTTAAACTGTTTTGAGCGTATAGGTTTATTTACTCAAGGATTGTCATTCCTGCGGAAGCAGGAATCCACTTAATTATACTTCTGGATTCCGTATCAAGTACGGAATGACATGTATAAAATAACGTGCAATGGACATTTGATTGATAATAGTTTATGGAAATGATTGATACACATTGTCATTTGACGTTCGAGCAGTTGGCCGGGGATATCGATGCGGTTTTAGCCCGCAGTATTGCTGCAGGTGTCAACAAGTGGATTACCGTCGGCACAGACCCGGAACATAATCGAAAAGCGGTAGAACTGGCCCGGAGATTCGATAATATATACGCCGCCGTCGGGATACATCCACACGATGCCAAAGATGTCACCGGTCAGACAATCGCCGAGCTCAAAGAGCTTGCCGGAAACGACAAAGTAGTCGCTATCGGCGAGACGGGACTGGATTTCCATTACAACTTCTCGAAACAGCCCGACCAGAGGCGGATTTTCGACACACAATTACAAATCGCCCACGAGCTGAACCTGCCGGTTATTGTTCATTCCAGAAACGCTTTCGATGAGACCATGGAGATTTTAAGCCAGTTCCTTCGTCTTAACGGCCGGCTCAAGGGTGTGGTCTTTCACTGTTTCAGCGGCACCACGGATCAGACAAGGATTGTGCTCGATCACGGTTTTCATATTTCCCTGACAGGGGTAGTGACATTCAAAAACGCCGAGACCGCCCGCCGGGTGGCGAAAATGGTTCCCCTCGAAAGATTAATGCTCGAGACCGATTGTCCCTATATGTCACCGGAGCCGATGCGAAAGCAGAAAATCAACGAGCCAGCCCTTATGATACACACGGTAAATTTTCTCGCCAAGCTTAAAGAAATGGAGCCGGCAGAATTCGCCCATGCCGTCACGGCAACAAGCAGGGACTTTTTCGGTATACCATGAATAAGAGACATAAGCTTGAGAAGCGCAAACAAAATATGGGAAAATAAATGAAATAAACATCGGCCGGCAGCGACAAACCTTATATGGACAATTACCGTCCGGTATAAAAAATGAAATGAGTTTTTTCGCCAAGAGTCATGGATACAAAATTGAGATGGTTTATAATCGTTGTTTTGTTCCTTGCTATAATCGCGCTGGTCGTTGTGTACGTGAAAATAAAACTGCTGGAACCGCAACGTGGCTACAAATCGGTTAAAGAGATAACAATCACAATGTCATGGAACGGCCGAACGGTCGAAATACCGGATCACTCGCAGTTCCCGCAATGGGATAAAAATACGAGGGAATTCCATCGAGGATACCCCCTGAGCTTCCCAACCTGATATGGACAATGGAATATTATCCCGGGCGTGACAATTAACGAAAAAAGGATTATAAAAGGAACCATTATGAAGATTCGGAATAATCTGGTCACCATAGCTCTTGTATTCTTTCTGGTTGTCTCGGCCGGTATAGGCCCTGGTCTATGTCAGGCGAACCAGACCGGCGAAGAGCCTCAAACAGATGCAGATACGGCGAAACTGGTAATTGACGGCAAATTTATCATAAGCCTTGTACTTACGGACGAAAAAGGCCGGTTGACGAAACTCGGCTCGCCGGAGGATGCAAGTGTAAATCGTCCCGCGGGCACCAATCCCAAGAGCATCAGCACGTTTATAGACATGCCCGCCGAAGGCGAGGCGGTCTCACTTACCCCCGGCAAATATCACGTCAATACTATCAAGCTGTTCGAGCCTGATAAAAATCTGAAATTCTATTCGAACAGTCCCCTCCCCGAACTTGTTGTACTAAAAGCCGGCAAAACTACGACCCTTAAAATCGGGGCACCTTTGAGACACATAGTCAAAACCGGACGTCAGGGAGATACCATGAGAGTGGATTACTCGCTACTCGGCACAGCCGGTGAAAACTATCGACTCATGACGGATTCTTCTTCCTCGTCGTCGGAAGCAGCCAATTTTACTATCTACAGGGGAGACAAATCAATCCGTTCCGGCTCGTTCCGATATGGCTGAGGCGGCACATGCTCGTACTCGTGGCGAGTACCCCCATATATGTTCGGCCGACTTCGAGTTACTCCTGAAAAGGACCTCGGCGCCCTCGGCCAGGCCAAAGGCACTCCGACAGTTATGACATGGCTTCCCTTTTACAGCTATCCTGCATCGCTGCTGTGGGCGGTATTTATTGTCGTTCTGCTCCTCGCGGGGGCCTTTCGTAACCGGCGTATATTGTTTGTTCTGATACCGACTCTGCTTATACAAACCGTCTGGTTTTGTATCGTAAAGTTTACAGGAATGTCATCATACGAAGCACCTTTGTTTTCCCAGATATTTGTACCGTTGTACATTAGTATAGGAATACTGGTTGCCCTTGCATATCGGACAAAACTAC
>CAYVXS010000321.1:0-4442 GCA_964454885.1 uncultured Pirellulales bacterium | reverse complement strand
ATTTTTTGACCATGGCCACCATGGTCGGTGTCAGATCATCATATTGAACCTGATCTGGGGCGAGACCTGCTTCCGGAACTGCTTTGTTTGTTCTGATCTGATTTATTCTGCTCTTCACAACCTGCCGAAGTCTCCTTTCCAGATGCCGATTCCGATTTGGAAACCGTCGTCGGATTGCCCATAGCCTGAGCCGTAATATCCGCAGGCTTGGAAAATACACAATAGAAGAACAAAACTCCCCCAAGCAGGATTAAGATACTAACAGTGATGATTCTTGTTTTGGTTGGCATATCCAGTATTAACCTTAATGATATGAATATAAGCTATAAAAAAATATGCCGTAAGTAAACAAAAAAATGCGACAAAAAATAAGAATCTGCCAAAGCCCGTGACGATTCATAGGTTATATCGACAAAAAGGTTGAAAATCCCCATAAATACAGTAACTTACATATCGTATGACCAATATTATCACTTTTTAAGCCTATGCTAAAAATCACCTTATCAGCCTAATCTCCACCTGATGATCATCAGGCCAAATATAGACCAATATGCCAGCACGCTCAGAAGCAGAACAACTTTAACACCGAGACTGTGTTTCTGCACAACCTCAGACCGGCGGAAAATCTGTGCCGTCGCTCCCAGAGCCACGAACAGCACAACCGCTGCTGCAAAACTTACCGCCGGATCGAGTGCATCCGTTATAGATTTGTCCGGAACAATTGTCCCGGTGAGTATTTTTTGAGCCGTCTCTATCCCCTTCGGGTCCGAAAGGGCCCCTCGCCAGAAAGGAATTCGTGAAGACATTTTAAGAATAGATTTGATGATATGGGCACCTGCAATCGTCGGAAGTAACAGCAGGGAAAAAGTTTTGACGGTTGTCCCTAAAGGTACCGCCTTCCGGCCGGATGCTAATTTAGCCAGAGCGGCCACAATCAATATCACCACCGCAGGCAACACAACGAACATGATAACCGCAGAGACAAAGTTGGTCATCGACCCTGTGATACCAAAAGCTTGTGTAAAACGGTCCGGCAACCACATCAGGATCGCTAAGGAAACCGACCACTCCGATAGAATCTCATAGACGACAATTCCACCAAGCAGCAGAATGAATCCTACCTGTGCGGGCCGCAAACTAACGGCGGTGAAAAAATCGGCAAACGGCCGCCGGATAGAGAAGCGAATGTTCCGATAGGGACATGACTTCAAACATTGCGTGCACAACAAACAGTCGCGATTATCACTGATAGTAGCCGGGTAGAGATTGCTCGTGCATGAGCGGGAGGTTAGTCGATAATGATTCTTCCTTACGACACAATCCTTTGTCTTACAGCTCCCGCAGACGGACTGGTCGTCGGCCCGCCATTCAAACGGAGATATGAGGGCATACAAACCGAGCAGGTGTCCCACCGGGCAGACGTAGCTGCAGAACGCCCGCTTGCGGAACAGAAGGGAAACATCTATCGCCACGATTATCAGCAGCAACATGTAGAGTGCCATCTGACGAGGAATCCGGTTCACCGCCAGGGTGTACACTCCCACAATCCAAACGAGCGAGTAGAAGATGGTTACCGCCCAGCCGCTCCTGAGAACGTGAGGCACTCGTAGTCTGAGGCCGATTCTCGACACCCAGTATGTAATAAGCTCCATAGGGCAAACGGTGCACCATAAGCGACCTAACAAAACGGCGGTGATGATTATGACGGGCCACCAATACGACCAAACCACTAAATTCGAGAGGTTTGTGTCCCGAATCCAATCGGTCAAATCAGGATCTTTTGTTGTCACTCCAAGACCGCCGACAATGAGCAGAATGAAAACAGTCAGCATAATCAATTGAGGTACAAGTGGAAACCACCTGGCCCTGAATAATCCCCCGATATATTTGAGTTTAAGCAGATTCATGTAATTGCCCGGGTCCGACTCAATTGCCATATCCACCAAGTACCATAAAAGACACTCGACAAAAATATTCTCATTCGTAAACTGCTACACTGACGATACAACAGAATAATCCTTTATCCGCTAATTTTGCATAATGCTTGTTCCAGACCTAATTTCATGTCGATAACTTACAAGAATCACAAAAAATGTCAATATATTCGATGTCTTTATCCCTCGCGAGTTTCAAAGAAAGTGTGTTATTAGACAATCCGAAAGGGGACTTTATCAATTTACCAGATACCTATTCTTCCACGTATTTGACAAAAATACACGGATTGGATAAACTGCTCACTGAAATACGGTTTTGCGAAGCGCAATAACATAAAAATACAGAAAGATGTTAAATATATAAGGTAATTCAGAGGTCTCGAAAATGGAGCATGATTGTCCGAACAAATCAAAATATCTGTCAGGTAAAAGAATTCTTCCTCAGCCGATCACCGAGGATTATTCCGTGACCGATTTAATAGAAAAAACATTCAATGCTTATAACGCGGGAAGAATAAAAGATGCCTGTAAATTAATTACGCGCCAATATTCCAAAGAAGATGTCACGGTCGGGATGAGCCTGGCGGGCGCGCTGACTCCCGCCGGAATGGCCTCTTCGATTATTCCCCTGATCGAGCACGGATTTGTGGACTGGATTGTCGCGACAGGGGCGAATATGTACCACGATATGCATTATACCTTCAATCTTCCTCTGTACGAGGGCAGCCCCAACGTCGATGATTGCGCGTTAAGAGAAGCGGGCGTAACACGAATCTACGATGTTCTCTTCGATTATGAAAATGTTTTAATGGAAACGGACAGAAGATTAAGGAAGATCCTGACAAAAAAAGAATTCCAGAAAGAAATGGGGACCCAGGAATTCTACCATCATCTGGGAAAAATAATGAACGAGATCGAGCAGGAGAGCAATGTTGGAAAAGTCTGCGTTTTGGCGGCGGCCTACAGGGCGGCTGTCCCCGTCTTCACATCGTCCCCCGGAGATTCGACTATAGGCATGAACGTGGCGGGACTGGAGATTTTAAGCGATAAATTCAAGCTGAGAATCAATCCGAGCATAGATGTGAATGAATCGACCGCCATTGTCCTTAATTCCAAAATTTACGAAAACGGTAAAACAGCGGTAATTCTTGTCGGAGGCGGAAGCCCCAAGAACTTCATGCTCCAGACTGAGCCGCAGATACAGGAAATATTGAGAATTAAAGAAGTCGGGCAGGACTATTTTATTCAGATAACAGATGCGAGAGTGGATACAGGCGGCCTGTCCGGAGCAACCCCCAAGGAAGCGGTCACATGGGGCAAGATTGACCCGAAAGAAGTCGAGAAAAGTGTCATAGTTTACACTGATTCCACAATTGCTCTTCCGTTAATAACTTCTTATGTCATGCAGAATACAAAACCGAAAGAGCTTAAAAGACTTTACGACAGGAAAGACGAATTAATGGATAAATTAAAAAATTCGTATTTTGAAAACTTCAGGAAAACCGCTCCGAAAGAAATGAACATGCTCGAAGAGCTTCTTAAGAAAAACTAAAATGGAAAAAAGCAAACTTCTCAAGTTAGTAAAAAAACATGGAACTCCTCTTTTTATCATAGACCATGATATAATAAGGGACAACTATCGAAGATTCAAAAAAGCCCTCCCGAGGGTCCAGGCATATTACGCCGTCAAGGCGAACTCAGAGCCCGAAATTATAAAGACTCTGTTTTATGAAGGATCAAGTTTCGATGTTGCATCTTACAACGAGTTTATAGAGGTTTACAATCTTATCGATAAATGGAGACAAAAGAAGAAAGTGTTTTTCATTTGGGATAAAATAATTTTTTCAAATACGATAAAAGACAGGGAGACTTTAAGAAAAATAAATAAATACGGGCCTCTCGTCACTTACGATAATCTGGAAGAGCTGAAAAAAATAAGAGAGTACTGCAAAAAAGCCGGCCTGATTTTGAGGCTAAAAGTTCCCGATACAGGTTCGCAGGTGGAAATGGCTTCTAAATTCGGGGCTGAACCGTCGGATGCTTCAAAACTAATAAAAAAATCCTTCGATTTGGGATTAAAGGTGGAAGGCTTGAGCTTTCACGTCGGCAGCCAGTGCACTAACTTCGAAAATTACGTCTCCGCATTGAGTATAACTTCCGAGATTTTCAATGAAGCAAGAAAAAAGGGGTATGAGTTAGATATTATCGACATTGGAGGAGGATTTCCTGCGTTTTATGATTCTAATGTCCCGAGGTTTGAGAAGCTTGCGGTCATATTAAATGAAGAATTAAACAGGCTGTTTCCGAAAGATACGGAAATTATTGCCGAGCCCGGAAGATTTTTCGTGGCAACATCCTCAACGCTTGTTTCTGAAATAATCGGAAAGGCAAAAAGAGAAAATAAGGTTTTTTATCATATTAACGACGGCGTTTATCAAACTTTTTCAGGGGTTGTTAATGACCACTGGATTCCAAATTTCCATTCTTTTAAAAGAGGAAAAAAAGAGA
>CAYVXS010000320.1:0-4454 GCA_964454885.1 uncultured Pirellulales bacterium | reverse complement strand
ACATACCGTCGTCGTCACCGATCACGGGGTTGTGCGGGTCGTAATATTCCAGGATTTTAGTATTGACTGCATCGAAAACCTTGTCAACCTGAGTCGGATTCATCCCAATAATAGTCGATTTGAGACGTCTCAGATCAGTTACAGAGTCTCTGTCAACGTCACGGCATTCTCCATATCCCGAAATTCCTTTATTGGTGTCGAGACGAATGATATGACCGCCCACATTTAGCTTCGTCCTGTACATGTCGGTGATATATATGCCTCTTTCGTCGGGAGGTGTCGCAGCCCTTGCTAAATCAAAGGAACTTAATATGCCTGTAAACCCTGCCGCTCCGACAGTTGCTCCAAGCCTACGTAGAAACTCTCGCCTGTTCATATATGATGTATCAAATTTTGATCCGGCGTCGTTACGCATAAATAATAATCTTTCTTTTGTGGCTTTTACAATTCCGGTTTATTTGAAATAATAAGTTCATAGAATCAATCTTCCAATGCGTCGGCGGTTATTGTGAAATGATTAATATCTGCCAGATTTATCCGCCAGATTCCTTCACTTGTCCCCGCAAAGATGTTGTCACCGTTTGCGGCCAGGGACCAGACGCGGGTATCGGCGGGCATCCTCATACCGACCGAAGTCCAGTTCAGGCCGTTGTCGTTCGAGAGATAAACTCCGTTGCTGTCCGTCCCGGCAAAGAGTAAATTATTTACAGGAAGCAGACAATTTATATTCTTTAGCTCGGAACTGTCTGCCGTCCAGATCATATCATTAGCATCGGATACCGGGCCCGTACTATTAACGTCGGATACAAAAACACCCTTTAAGGTTATTGCAAACAATTTTGTGTCCATAACCGCGAGCTGGGAGATGTGCGTATCGGTAAGACCGGAATTGATTGCAGTCCAGCTTGTTCGGTCATTTATTGAAATAAAAACACCGTTGCAGTCGCTACCTGCAAAAATGGCATCCCCGTTTGTGACGATAGAGATAATACGGGCATTCGCAGGTATTCCCTCGCTTACCTCGGTCCATGTATTAGCATCGTTAAAAGATGATTCATAAATATCTCCCACTGCACCGGCATAGAGAGTGTTATCGATAATTGCAGTTGACCAGACGGCGGTATCCGCAGGTATTCCAGTGGGTGCGAAAGGTTCCCAGGATGTGTCGTCCGGCATGCTTCGATAAAAACCATCCCAGGTACCGGCAAGTATGTTGTTGTTCCATATTACAATGGATAAGATGTCAATATCACTATCTGCGGAGCTGATCTGAGTCCAGTTTGCGCCGTTATTGTCGGTAAAAAACACACGACCGCCATTAAAACTGTCCCATATCCGGGCAAAAACCATGCCCTGGCCGGTGTAGAGATCGAAAAAACTGTTGCCTGCCGGCCAGTTTGTCTGTACCCATTGCGGATAAGCTGATGTCGTCAGAACAGTCAGCATGAACATACCGAACGCAGCGCGAACTATGTTCTTTTTCATGCAAATCCCTTTCGGGTTACTTGTGTTTACCGGAAGAGCGGATGGGGAGAACTAACCACAGTTTTTCGAAGCGATTTTCCATCAGACCAGCCTCGGCTTTTGGGATAATAAAATCGTCGAGTTTCCTTAGAACTTCCTATATTCTAAATTAATAAGTATCTGAGGTCAATTATAATTGCTCTAGACTGTAATTATTTTTACCTGATTTAGTACGACGATCATAACTCTTTATTTATGTCCCCTATGCGGGCATGGGGGGAAACTGAAACGTAATGATTCCGGATTTCTCTTTTATAGTTCTGTAAGCTCAAAGTGGAGGAGCTTTTAGCGCACCCAGGCTCATAAATAACGAGTGTGTGTTTAAAATTTCTTTGCAATGCTGAAAGCGAATGCATTAGATGAGCCTGTTGCATTCCACTCGAAGTTGACTGTCGTATCCGAATCAATATTCTTTTGAAATCCTATAAATCCGCCAAATGATGAATCCTGTGTAATATCCCCTTCGCCTTTTTTCCCGATTAAAGTGCCGTTGATACCGGTGGCATCGCCTTCGCCGTCAATCCATTGCCAGAGAGGCCCGCAGTAAAGATTGAAGTCATCGAAAAGTTCGTATGAAATCCCGGGCGCAAATTGAAATGTTATAATGTCCGTTTCGAGTTCTGCTCCGCCTGAGCCGTTAAAAACACTGTCCGTCCATGAAGCTTCGGAGTATTTTCCGTCCAGTGTGGTCCAGTTGACCTGGAACGATGCTCCGATTTTAAGCGGTCCATCCTCATGCAAAGTCACCCTGGAGCCTATCTCTGTGATATATCCCGAATCGCTTTTATACTTGGTACCCAGTGTTTCGAGTGACATTCCGTCCATCCATGATCTGACTTCTTCGTATTTTGCCTCTGAAGCCCCGAAACCGACGGAAACATCCCAGTTGTCGTTGATGCCATAAGCTAATTTACCCATTACGGATTCAATTTCGAAGTCATTGATTTTGTTTGTAGTGAAAAAAGTCGTGCCCCCGATATTTTGAAATTTAAGGTCGGTTTCTGTTTTTGAGACGTTAAATCCAATGCTCCATTTTCCTTTTTCAAGGCCTGCCGTTGGCGGTCCCATGGAAGTTCCTGCCGGGGTGACGGAACCGCAAAGAGATATAATCAAAAAAGTAGTATAAAATAGTTTAATGCTCATTTTTCTCCTTTCTCGTATTATCGATAAACTCATATTACAGCCGTTGAAGCTTTCATAATACTATAGGCGCAAAAATGCGAAACCGTCACGGCAATTTTCAAAAAGTATTTAAATATCAGATTGCATCTGCACTATCGCTTTTAATAACCTTGACATCTGAATTGCAGTCGCAACGCTGCAAACTATTTCATATAGCCCCTCTCTTTGTAGTAACGGGCGGCGCCGGGATGCAGCGGAACCTCGTATCCGTCCCACACCGTATGGATATTATAAGAGAAATTCAGATGAGTCCATTGCAGGAGCTGTTGCTGTTCGTCCATCGCCCTGGCGACGATATACGCGAAATAGTCCGGCGTATCGTCACGACAATAAATCACGGTGCCCGTTCGGACTACAGTCGGGATCGGTCGATCTACGCCGCGATATAATCCTGCTGGGATAATACCGAGCTCCTGTTCACCTTCTTCCGACAGTTCCGTCAACAAATCGTCAGGCAGCCGGAGGAAAGTGAGATCGAATTTCTGACTTATTTCGGTCCATATACTCCATTCCGGAGCAGTACTCATGACACCTGCACCTCCGATGACAACATCGAAGTTCTCCCTTAGCTCAGGTGTACTGCCAACGCGCCCTCCGGCGGCCTGGACGGCCTCCCTGGTCAGACCATAGTACGCCATAATGCGAGGAGAGGAGCCTGCGCCGATCCCGGCGGTCAGGATACGGACTGGCCAGCATTTTTCCCGTACCTGTGAAAGGTCGGTGATACCCGTTTCCGTTTTAGCCGCAACAAGAACATAACTGGGATCCTGGATATTGGCAATCAGACGCAGATTTGTCATGGGATTATCTCTGGCATACATACCCGTTCCACGATAGGCGTTCCGAAAGAACTGAATCGCCACTGCGCCGAAGTCAACCGCTCCAAGGTCCGGTGCATTTCGCGGCGCGAGGATTTCGGGTACAACGGGATCCGGCCTGAATGGAGGTGGTGTTCTTGCTTCGCTGACTATGCGCGGAGCATCGGCGGCGTTACAGTTGTAGCAAATCTGCACATCGTAGCCATACGGCTTCATCGCCGATTTCACAACTTCGGCCATCGCTCCCCATGGACATATCTTGCACGCTCCGCCGAACACCGGCTTTTTCTCTTCAATACTGATACTGGTCTGCCCGGTGAGGTTCTTCTCCGTTGGTACAACCGGGCTACATGAAGTACAGACGGTCAGGATTGTTAGTGCAAAGATGATAAAAAAATGTAATTTGACAGGGTTTTTTTCATTGTCACTATAAAACAACATATTTTTCTCCATATAATGTTGATGGTTTTACATGAATCATCCTGCATATTCTTGAATCGGATCCTGTTATTTATATAAATCAGGTATCTCGCAATATACCAATCGAGACTCCAACCCGGCTGACTTCAACTTACATCCCCGGATCTATTTCGCCCATGCATCTCCTTCCGGCGTACGCCGCCATGCGAAATACTTATCTAAAACCTCAAGCGAGTCGGCGCTTGGTACCGGCCCCGTGTGCGGCGTCTGGCTGAAGTACATCACAACAGGATTGGCATCGCTGAAGACCGGCCACTCGGGAACGCCTTCGCTGTTGGGATTGCCTTTCTTGGCGAAGTTTGTCCAATATGTGACCATTGCCTCCGATATGTCCAGGCCCGTCTTCGTGGTCCGTGGGCTCGATGCATTGAGATGCCCGAAGACATAAGCCACATCCTGACCGTGCGGTGAACCGCGGTCGGCCTGGGGTGAGTCGGCCGGGTAGTCCGG
>CAYVXS010000319.1:0-4463 GCA_964454885.1 uncultured Pirellulales bacterium | reverse complement strand
CAAGAACGTGAAGATAAACAAAGCACCGGCCTGACCGACGGCATCGCTGTTCCTCACGCTAAGACTTCCGCCGTGGGTAGCTTGAAGCTTGCACTGGGCATTGCACCTCACGGAATTGATTTTAATTCGCTGGATAAAAAGCCCTCAAAACTCTTTTTTCTCTTACTGGCGCCACCAGGGATGTCCGGTCCACATGTAGAGGCCCTTGCAGAAATAGCCAAACTCTCTCGCTCGAAATCTATATGCAGAGCTTTGGTTACCGCCAAAAACGCTCATGAGGTGGTTGAACTTTTAAGAGGCGAATAAAACATTTGGTCTTTCTGCTGTTACTATTCAAATATTAGTATCTTTAATAAATTTCTGTTATTAATAAATACCCACGGGCAAACCCCGTGGAACTCTACCCTATTGGTCTTTCGACGCACATTAGAAAACTCTTTTAAGGATCTATAGGATTGAATCTCGATTATGTAACAATTCCTTTTTGGAGCATATATAATATGTCCTTTTCAATAATTCTGTCTGACCGAATGTGTTTTTCTGACTGAAGTTTTCATGATTTTCTCCTCCTAAAAAACAACCTATTTTAAAACGATATTTTCGTTTTAGTTGTAGGTGCGGTTGTAATTTTCTCATAATAAAATCCAACACCGATTTCATAACCAATTTTAGGGCGTCATCTTATGATTATTATAAGAAATGAGAGAAAATCGGTCATTTGATCCGTTTACCATACTATACGGATAAAGGACACCGGACATTGAATACGAAATACACCTAACATCTTTTAACAAAATGCATTATTTAATAAAACAATGATATTCATTAGGAAGCGATCCGGGCAAAATCATGGTCTGTGGAGACATTTTGGAGACATGATATTACCTGAAAATTGTGGTGTTTTTAAGTTCCTGAAAAAGAGGTTATATTCAGGGCTATTTATTCTTTTCTATATACACAATTTTTAGTAGATATCATTAAAGGTGTTTCTTGGCAAAAGCCCTGCCGGAAGATGCTTTTAAATATTTCTCGAATTCAAACGCTTTTTGTTTATCAGTAAATGCTATTGCTGTCTTAATTTTCCATGGTATATGCTTTGAGATATGTTTGCATTTGCCTTGATTATGAAGTTTTACACGTTCATCGAGGTTATCTGTTTGACCTGTATAAAATCTGTTCAGATCGCTTTGCGATTGCGCGATATATACAGAATGATAAATCATAACAGCCTTTAAGTTAATCATGTATATGGAGACTGGCCTGCCGAGTCGTAGCTCGGAGCTTTTACAGAATATTCTATAATAAGTCCGTCTTCGCTTGCAGCTACGACGCGACAGTCTTAGCTCGATCGCTCCGTTCCGAGCGAAGACTGGAGGCGGGGGGATTCGAACCCCCGTCCCGAGATGCTTCAAGACAAGCTTCTACATGCTTAGTCGCTTTATTGTAATTTCGCCTCGTCAAACGCCAAACGACAGGCTCTTAACTCGGCTATTTCGGGATTGGATCTCGCCTAACCGGCCCGAAAAACCGGCTCGGCCAGCCCGCTTTCTGACGCCCTTACCAGACCCGCAGGCACAATCCGGCAGGACGGGCCGCTAATTAAGCAGCCAAGCGCAACTGATAGTTGCCAATTACAATTTGTCGCCGGATGATTAGCCAGGCCAACCGGCGTCCTGGGCATGCGACTTGGCTTTCCGCCATCCGGTCGAAGCCATTCGCCCCCGTATTAACTTGTCAAAGTCCCTCTTGCTGCAGGGATCCCCCCCCTTCCGAACCGCATAAGAATTCTATCATAAATTACGCCGGATGACAACAAAAGTTTTCGCCGGATCGATATTGTTGTTTTTCTTGGAACATAAGCTCGGATTGTATGTAAACAAGATTTCAACGCTTCTTATCAGAATTAATAACGTTTGTTTTTGTATTAAGCAGGTTAATTACGTCCTTGTAGTTTCTGGCACGTGCATATCATACTTTGATTTCTATCATATTCAAGAATGTTAGTAAGTACAAGCTGAACGAAAGAAATTGAACCGGTAACACCAAAATCAAACAGGAGAGGCTATATATTTTCATTTTCATAGTTTCCTCCCGACGTTAAGGCAGAAACTAACCGGACAGTAACAAATATTTTTTTAAAAATACATCGGGTTTGAGTAAAGAAAGTGAAAAAAAGATATTTCGTGATGTTTAATTCGAACATTATCAAAAAGAAACGCCATTGTCACGATTAGCCCAACAATCAGCAGAACTTTTTCATAATTGCGGCTGTATGCATTGAGATAAGCATCAGATAATCCAGGTCGCTAAGACTGTAGTGCTTGTCCTTCATGGCGTTGTCAACATAGATTACGCCGTGACAGCCGTTCGGCCGCATAATCGCCGCAATCATTGCCGAGCGTATCGCCTCTTCCTCCTCGATTTGAGCTGAGACTCGCGGCAGGACCAGGAACTGACCCTTCTCGACCGCTTGTGTAATTTTCTGCTGGAGTTTCAACTTACTCAAATCTACCGGGTTGCCGTCTCTCTTTTTTCCGCCGTGACATGTCATCGGCCCGGCCGGTGCTTTTCTCAACGCACACCAGACATGATATGCGCTGAACTGCTCGAGCGAAATATCCAACAAACTCAACAAAAGCTGGTCGAGGCCGCCCGCATCACAGATGGTTTCAGCCGCACGGGAAAAGTCCATTAATCTTCTGGCAGCCAGTCTCATTGCAGGGGCGTGACCGGCATCCGGCTTCCTGACTACCGTCTCGTGAGGGGGCACGGCCAGGGCCGCTTCCAAATGCATGGTATCATCAAGCTGCATCGCCTTATCATCTTCGGAGACATCCTCTTCCATTACGACATCGATGATAAAATCCGTTATGCGAAGGGAATCGCCGTGCTTGATTTCGGCTTTATGAATCGCCTCGTCATTGAGATATGTCTTGCTCGCCGAATCCAGGTCCTCGATAGTCCATTTGCCGTCTTCTGTGCTGTTAATGACGGCATGTTGTCTGGAGACCGATCTGTCCGGCAAAAATATATTGCTGTTGGCCCCCCTGCCTATCGAAATCGGGCCTTTTTGGAACTGAAACTCTTTGGTATTACCGTCTTTTTGCTTTAGGAGTATGCGCATGTCCTTTCTCCTTTTAATTTGTGTTCCAAATGATTGTGCTTACATAATACAGGATTTGACTTCGTTTGTCAAGTATTCTGTTATCGGACTACGGGCGGTAATTTATATTTTAAATGAAATCCCCTATAACCTCATTAAACGTCGTTATTAATCAATATACGAACAAATCAGCATCTGAAGGGCTATTTTCAAAATAGGTACTGCTTTATTGTTATGTCCTATCGAATAGATACCGATTTTAACAACTGAAATAGGCTGAGAATGGCCGACACAACAACTATGGGATTTACAGCTTTTTCTCAGAACGTTTTATAACTATATTATCTTTCGGGGGCTTGTTTAGGCAATTTCAGAACAAATCGTTCATTAGAATATAGAATAAAACGACCGCTTATACGTTCTATGTGAACAGATGATTGAAGATTCGAATAAAACTACGGGCCTGTACGACACTCTTATTCAAAAAGTCGCCGAGCACAAAAAGTCGGAAGAGAAACTCTCAGAACTGTTATCTCTGCACAGGGCAACACTTGAAGCGACCGCAGACGGCATTCTCGTCGTTGACACAGAGGGAAACGTAGTCAGTCACAATCGAAAATTCCTGCAATTGTGGCACATCCCCGATTCCCTGGTCGAAGAAAAAGATGATGATAAACTGCTTGCATTTGTGCTGGGGCAACTATCGGATCCGGAAAATTTCCTAACCGAAGTAAAGCGGCTTTATTCTCATCCTGCAGAGTCGTCGAGTGACACTCTGAAGTTCAAAGACGGTCGTGTTTTCGAGAGGTTTTCCCAGCCGCAGAAGATCGGCGAAAAGATTATAGGCAGAGTATGGAGTTTTCGCGATGTGACGGAACGAGAGATATCGGAGAGAAAAAAGGCCGAGCTTATCAGGGAAGCCGCGAGTATTAATCGTGAACTCGAAGATTTCGCATATATAGTTTCACACGATTTGAAAGCTCCCCTGCGGGGGATCAAAACATTAGTTGACTGGATAACAACCGATTACCAGGACAAGCTTGACGCTCAAGGCAAAGAACATCTGAACCTGCTCTCGAACCGGGTGGACCGAATGCATAACCTTATCGATGGAATTCTACAGTACTCCCGGATAGGACGAATGAAAGAAGAACGTGTCACGGTGGATATGAACAAGCAAGTCACGGAAATTATCGACATGCTCGCTCCACCTGAAAATATCACAATAACCGTTGAAAACAAGCTGCCGGTAATTGAATGTGAGCAAACAAGAATACTCCAGGTTTTCCAGAACCTGCTTAGCAACGCCATAAAATACATGGATAAACCCGATGGCCGGATCAAAATCGGTTGTATCGAA
>CAYVXS010000318.1:0-4480 GCA_964454885.1 uncultured Pirellulales bacterium | reverse complement strand
CAATAACTATCGTATAATTTCTCCGAAGTCTGTCAATCATGTCCTCGATATTGGCTGTGGCGATGGGATCCAGCGCCGAACAAGGCTCGTCCATCAACAAAACATTCGGCTTCGTAGCCAACGCTCTGGCGATACACAATCGTTGCTGCTGTCCGCCGGAAAAAGCCAGTGCCGATTTTTTCAAATCATCTTTTACCTCATCCCATAACGCTGCCGCCCTAAGACTTTCTTCGACGATTTGCTGTAATTTGCCGCGTTTTTTAATTCCCTGTAATCTCGGTCCGTATGCAACGTTGTCAAAAATGGTTTTAGGAAACGGATTGGGTTTTTGAAAAACCATTCCGACCTGCTGTCGCAGATTGACCAGGTTGATTTGCTTTTCATATATATCCTGGCCGTTAACGAACATTTTTCCTTCGACCCTGATATGCGGAATAAGATCATTGATTCGGTTGATACTCCGCAGAAAAGTACTTTTACCGCAGCCGCTCGGTCCAATTATTGCGGTCACAGCACAGGGAAAGATTTCCATCGAGATATTTTTGACTCCCATTTTGGAGCCGTAATAAAAGCCGAAATTCTCAGCTTTTATGACCGAACACGCACACTCCTGGGCAGGTTTCGTTTCTTTAGTTAATTTGTCTGTTTTGTTCCCCTTCAAACCCTGCATAAACTCCAAATTACTATGTTGCTCTTCTGTGGCTTTTCCCGATAATGATAACATCTTATCATTCCTTTTCTGCATTACAAATGTTTTCTCCCGGCTATGGTCTCAATGACCCTTCAATCGTTTAAATACTCTCGAACGCAGAATAATCGCCAGGGCATTTAGAATCAGGATCAACAAAATAAGTGTGACAACCATCCCGAACTGATTATGAGGCACCTGCGCGGAGAGTTTATCTCCGACCGCCATATCCCAGCTTCCATAAGAAAGGGTTCGGGTCGTTTGAAAAATCGACTTAGGTACAGGCCCTATCGTTATTCCCGCAGTAAATAAAATAGGCGCGGTTTCCCCCGCGACTCTGCTCAGACTTAGAATAACCCCGGTTAATATCCCCGGCAGGGCCGCCGGCAACGTTACCGTCATAAACGTCTTGAAACCGCTGGCACCAAGGGCCAGCGATGCTTCCTTATAAGTCTGGGGAACCGTTCGAATTGCTTCTTCACTCGAACGTATCATCACCGGCAGTGTCAGCACGGCAAGTGTCATCGAACCGGCAAGAATACAGGGTTTCGAAGGGCCGCCGAACAGAGGTATGAAAAACAACACAAAAAAGGCGAGTCCAAATAAACCAAAAACAATACTGGGAACACCCGCAAGAGTATTGATACACATACGGATAATCCTGATGACCGGGCCCTCACGCGTACATTCGGTAAGATATGCAGCACTAATAACTCCGAACGGGACAACGAAAATCATGCTCAAAAGCGTCAATAGCAACGTACCGAAAATTTCCGGTCCTATTCCGCCGAAATAGTGCCCCGGCGTTCCGTCGTCAAGGAAATATCGCCAGTAAAAAGTAAACTTCGGATGAAGCATTTTCCCGATATTGTCGTCGATATATCCGAACAGAGGCTCCAATTCCGTCCCGGCAAATTTTTCGTCTCGAGAATTTTCTATCCTGACCAAAGAAGCACTCGATTTTTGCTCGATCCATTTTTCCTTCCAGTGCAACCTGTGTAATAATTGTTCCGCCTGGTCCCATCGAGTTGCGCCATACCTGAACTGGGCCAAAGCCGGAGGATTTTCACCCGGTCCCGGCCCAAGCAGCTCTTTTATAATCTGCTCCAGCTCGGCAAGCTCATGTGCGTATTCATCCCTTTTATCCAAATCTGTTGCGGCCGCCGCTTTCCTATATTGCCTCGCCAATTGAAAAAAGTCTTCCGCGGCCGTCCCTTTGAAACGTTCGTCATTTTCGTATTTCAAGACATACTCGATGTCCTGACGTATTTGTTCGATATCGCTGCCTGAAAATGCCTCCGTTAGTTTGTCACGAATATCCCTGCCGAGCGAACGCAAAGCCGTATATTGTTCGCGGGGCAGATTTTTGAGACGAAGCTCATCTGTGAAATTTCGATAGATATCTTTTGCCCGGTCGGTGAGCTGCCCGGTATCAACGCCGCTTTTGAATTTATCAATCAGCTCATACACATTCGCCCGGACTTTTTCAGCCCTGTTGACTTCCGCCCTAACTTTCTTTGCATCACCATGCCCGAATTCAGCCAACTGCATCCGGCGGAATTCCACAGTCCCTTTGAAGAATACCGCACCTAATCCGCGCTTAAACATGGGGCCGAGGATAACAAATAACACGACGACGAGAGATAAAACGGCAAAACCGGTTATCACCGTGAAAAATTTATCGAATATGGTACGAAAACCTGTTTTCATTTACGAGTTCCCAAGAGATTTTTTCGCTCTTGTCAGAAAATACTCACTAACGAGATTCAACATTAAAGTCATCACAAGAAGTAAAAGACCGATTGCAAAAAGCGCCCTGTAATGGTCGGAGCCTTTCACCGTCTCGCCCATCTCACCGGCAATCGTCGCCGTCATTGTTCGGACGGATTGGGACAAATCCCACCACGGGTGCGGTATCTGGCTGGCGTTGCCCGAAGCCATCCAGACCACCATTGTTTCCCCAATCGCCCTCATCATACCCAAAACAATAGCGGCAATAATCCCGCTGTGTGCGGCGGGGATTACCACCTTGAACATTGTCTCAACCCGTGTGGCTCCAAGCCCGTACGATGCCTCCCTCAATTCTCTTCCCGTAGCTGAAATTGAATCTTCTGCCACACTGATAATCGTCGGCAGCGCCATAATCGAAAGCAACAGGGACGCATTCAAAGCATTCGTACCGGTTGAAAAGCCCAAATACTTTTGCAGCCACGGCGCCATAACCAAAACGGCAAAAAAACCGTAAGCCACCGAAGGAATCGCAGCCAGGATTTCAATAACAGGTTTAATAATATTTCTGACCCGAAACGGTACAATGTCACTCAGAAAAACAGCAGCCAGTACACCTATAGGGACCGAGAACACCAGCGCCGCCGCCGTCACATAGACCGAACCGACAATCAGCGCCAGCGTACCGAATTCCGGTAGCCCTTTATGTTCGGGATACCAGGACGTACTGGTCAGAAATTGAACTAAGCTGGATTTTTCCAGAAATGGGAACGCTTCTAAGATTACAAACAAAAAAATCAGAAAGACGGCTAAAACCGAAGTACAGGTCAAAATAAAAAGGGTCAGACGACCAAGGTGCCTGAACATAAAGCCCCTGATATCCTGCCCAAAAGTAAGCACAAGCGGCTGCTCGAATCCAGCCGCCTGTCGCATTGACTGCTCGGTATTTCTGCTGTTCATTCTTATTTTTATATCTCGAAAAGACTCAAAAATATCAATAGTCTGTTACCGGAACAAAACCTTTGTCTTCCACCACTTCCTGACCTTCTTCGGTCAGATGAAACGTAACAAACTTATGAGCCATGGAACCAAGGGTTGGATAGCCGTTTGTAAACATAAACAAAGGTCTCGATATCGGATATTTACCGCTGAGAATTGTCTGCCTTGATGGTTTAATCCCGTCAAGGGTTAAAGCTTTGACGCCCGTCTGGACAAAACCGAAACCGACATAACCGATCGCTCCTCGTGTGTTCTGAACCCTTGCATAGGCCTGGGGATTCGAAGTGACGTATTCGACACTCGATGTCATTTTCTGTCCCTTCATAATGAAACTCTCGAAGGTGTCGTATGTTCCGGACTCGGTATCACGGCTGATTACCACGATTGGCATATCCGGACCGCCGAGTTCTTTCCAGTTCCGGATTTTACCTAAGTAAATATCCCTGACCTGCTCGGAGGTCATCGCATTAATCGGATTAGAAGGATGAACCACAATACAAACGCCATCCATTGCGACTACATGCGCTACAGGAATTACACCCTTTGCAACAGCATCCCTGAATTCCTGGTCCTTCATAAACCGGCTCATAGTAGCAATATCGCATCGGCCGTCAATAAGTGCCGCCGCTCCCGTACCACTGCCGCTTTTATTAACCGTTATCGTCACATCCGGATACATCTTTTTGAATACTTCTGCAAAGCCGTCGGCAATAGGCCCCACTGTTGTTGAGCCTTCGATATGAAGCTTCTGGGCGACTGCGACATTATTCGACATTACTAAAGCCAGAATCATTATTCCACTTACAATTATTTTTTTCATTATCCTTTCCTTTCACAAACATATCTAAAATTTATACAAACAAAGCGTTAGTTTTATGTTAATATTATGTTAGGCCATCATTAGAAATCGAATTGAAGCCTCATCATAAACATATCCGCCTGGCCAATTCTATCCTTATCCGCATGGACATAATCCCACATTATTCTCGTGTTCGGATTCAAATACCAGTTCAAACCTGCAGTTATATTATCCAATTCGCCGCCGGTGATATCACTGTCGTTGAG
>CAYVXS010000317.1:0-4510 GCA_964454885.1 uncultured Pirellulales bacterium | reverse complement strand
GCCTTGCGCATCTCCGGCAGCGAATGTATTTTCGCCCGGTCCAGCATGGGTGGAACGCGCATTCGCGTCCAGTTCTCTTGAAGTTCGATGACTCGCGTCGATGACGGATTTTCCATATCGAGCTTCTTCATCCTGAGGACCGTTCCGCTGTGACAGCTATCGGAAAAAACAAGGATACGAACTCCCGCTTGAAATTTCATCCATGCACCATACAACTCATCGTCGAGAATCTCCCCGTCATACAGGCACCACGTTTCGTCGAGTCCGTCCGATTCATCGCCGTTGAGGTCGGGGAGATATCCTCCATGTCCCGAATAGCTTACTACCAGCAGGTCCCCTGACTTAAGCCGACCGGCCAGATCGTCAAGCTCGGCAAGCACTCTGTCGCGGGTTGCCTGGGCGGTAAGAAGCGTTGTAACATTCAATCCCTGGTCCTCTGCAATTTTCTTCATATCCATTGCGTCAGGCTCGCATCCGAAAAGCTCTCCGTCCCATCCGCAGTAATGAGCGGCATCGACCTTGTTGAGTCCGATTGCAAGTGCATAGCCCGCCGGTGTCGAAGGCGACGTAGTGGAGCCGTCATCGTCACAGCCCGAAAACGGCCCCACTATACAAACGACGCCTAATAAAAATGCGACTATCCGCGCAAGGTTAATAATCTTTTTTCGCATATAGCACCTCCTCTAAATTTTTTTTGTAACATCACCACAGCTACAAATTGCGAAACGCATTAATGAATATACATATACTTACACAGGTTTATCGTTCGAGATTGTTATGGTCGGGACAAAGGTTTCGCGCGCACACATAGAAATAGCCGGACATATGTTTTTGAAGATGCATAGCGCACACTATCATTGCCTTCAAGTCTCGCTTTTGTGCAAATTTTACTCCTTTTCTACTAACAATTATGATGGCGTTGCCTGTGAATCCGGTCAATAAAAATGTTAGAAAAAAAGAAAAAATACGTATTTACCACAATACAACATACAACCCTAAAATGGGCAAAGTGGGTAGTTGACAGAATTTTCCGGTGCTTTTTTATGCTTTTATTGGGGATTTAAAGAACCAGTCTGATAAGTGGATATGTACTAACCATATAGAAAAATAGAGACAGATTAATTTAAATTCGATTCGACTGTTTAGAAAACCGGTGAATCTTATTCGACAATGCGGATGTTGTCGAAATAGAAATGTATTCCCGTCAGGTCGCTGTACTCGGTTACAATCTCGAATTTATCGATCGCGGTCCAGTCGAAATTGCCCGCCGGATTGAACCAACCGTCGTCCCACGAGCCGTGTTCGGAAAAATCCTGCAGTGGAATTCGCACATGATGCCATTGACCGTTCCACGCGGCAAGGTTCTGGTCAATCATGTGGTGCATACGCCATGGATGGTCTCCGGGATCATCGGTTTTTGTATCCATAAACCGGACATCGATCCGGGCGCCCGTCTGAGCACATCGAATCCAGAAATCGAGAGCATAGCCGTTATCGACAAGTACGGATAAATCTTTAACGGGAGCAAAACGCAGCGAGATTGGAATGTATTGAGATACTCCCGTCCAGTGGATGCAGAAATCGCCGGATGCCGGTTCGTCATCGCAGTAGTAATCCAATTGCTCCCGGCTCGACCAGCTTGACTCGACAATACCGGCGGCGATGTAGTCCGTGTACACATCGAATCCGTTTACATCCGGTATTGTAACAAGTTCCTGCTGAGGCGGAGCCGTCAGGCCCAAAGCTTCGACCAGGGGGACATTCAAATCGTGGTCGAAGAATTCACCGGAATCTTTTTCGAACAGTCCGAAGCTGCCTTTATAGTCCCAGATTGTCCAGGCGATACCTTTTTGCTTGAGGTAGCTTCGAACAACCTCGTACCAGTAAACGCGGTCGTCATTGTCACTGTTGGGAATATATACGCCGAACTCTCCGCAGAGTATGGGAACATTGCGCTGTGCTTTAAATAACACAGCTATGTTGATTAATTCCTTTACGTGCGCCACCGTACCGTCGTTTTGATAACTGTCATAATTGCTTTGTATCCAGGTGCCTTCCAGTTCAGGGGGACAATCGGGCATGCGCTCGGAATCGTACGGGAAGGGCACGCCGGCCAGTGACTCCATCGACGGGCCGGTCCAGCTCGCGCCCTGGTGCGTGAACACAAACGGGTCGTAAAAATGGAATGTATAAATCAGGTTATCATCTTCATACCACGGCATGTAATTTAAGTTGTAATAACTGTTCCATCCCGCAGGGCCGACGACGATTGTATGCTTTTTATCTACAGCTCGAATTGCATTGATAACTCTTTGCTGAATGCTGTTCCAGATTAAATCCGAAATATCGTGCGGCTCGTTGAGCACTTCGTAGTAAAGGTAATTCGAGCGGTCTTTGTAATGTTCTGCCATCTGCGTCCAGACAGGGATGAGGATATCGACGATATTCGGGTCGGTATTTACCGCCGGGTCGAAAGAGTGGTTATCGAGAATAAGATGTATCTCAAGCTCTTCTGCCCAATCTACGGCCTGGTCGAGGAAGTTATAAAGCAGCGGATCGATTGTATAGTCCGGCCCGCCGCCGGTCATGGCGTGCAGGTTGATGGGCAGGCGAATGACATCACAGCCGAGACTTTTGATATTGATAAAATCCTGCTTTGTGAATTTGGTGAACTGGATTTGCCGCGCGTTCGAGGTTTGAAACCAGCCGGTTATATTAACACCGCGTTTGAACGGCGTTTCCGCACAGGATGCCACATTGATGATGATTAGAAATAGTATCGCTCGTTTCATAATTTTCCACCCTGTCTCAATAATAAAAATACAATATGGTCATTATAACATAATTACCACATTTTTGTGGATAAAAAATCAAATCAAGCCTGGAAGGGGTATCGGAGATATAACTACCAAATATAATTAGTTCATTGCGTTTTTGATGACTGGGGTGAGCAGTTTGGTCCAAAGCTCGTAACCTTTGTCGTTCAAATGCAGTTTATCGCTAAGAAACAACTCGTCGTTCTCTCGGCCGTCACTATCGAGTAACGGTGTAGCACCGTCGAAATAATATAATCGGTCGTTTTTTTGTGAGAATTCTTCAATCATTTTATTGGCATTTTTCATGATGTTCCAGAACGACCATCGAGAGCCGCTTGGCTTGATACTGATGAATATGATTCGAGTTGTGGGAAGTTGCTTTTGTACGAAGCCGACGAATTTCTTATAGTCATCGAATACGCGTTTGGCTGTTTTGCCTCCGGCAATATCGTTATCACCTGCGTAAAAGACAATCACCTTCGGTTTGTACGGCAGGACGATTCGCCCTTCGAAATAAACGACGTCGGAGATTTGCGAGCCGCCGAATCCACGATTTATTACGTCGAATTGGCCGAAGCATTCGCGAGTCGGCCACAGGCGGATACTGGAGCTGCCTACGAACAACACGGCGTCCGGGGGAAACGAGTTCTTTTTATCCCAATCCTCGAATGTGCGGATGCTTTCCTCCCATCGGGCGGCTGGATTATTTTCCGCCGGTTCGGTTTGGGCGTTTGGTATGGATAAACTACAAAGAGTGATTATTAATAATATCTTTATTCGATTCATTTCGAGACCTTTCCGAAGTTTATACCGGTATATATTAACAACATCTTAAATCTATTATATTTGTCGGGCAAGCCTGCATTAATAAAGATACCAGCGAAACTCCCAATATACACCTCGGCATTCGTAACGGCCGAGCGGGGCGGGTCCGCGGGCTAATACGTGGAATAGAGGTTAAAATGGGGGAAACGAAAAAAATTTGAAAAATTTTTATTTTTTTTTGTATATTGTATTGACGGTAAGCGTATATTGGTTAGAATACAAAAGGATGGTGGTCAAGTAGAGACTGTATTATCTTTACTTGGCCGCTCTTTTCTATAGTGGAAATAGTAATTCCCGTAAAGGGATAGAAAAGCTCTTTGACAAGTTAACAGTTAAGCCAAAATTGCCCCGTAAGGGGCGAGCAGCGAAAGTGCAGCAGCCGGATTTGAATACGCTCGATCCGGTGAGCTTAAAATCTCTCCGCATAATTTGTCCTGAGCAAGGTCGAAGGAAGCGGGGAAAAATCGGTGTTTTTTTTGCCGACACTTTCGGTGCGTATGCCAAAGTGTTGAGCCTTCTTTTCGAAAACCCACTTATTGCCCTTCGGGGCATAGGGTTAACGATATAAATTGAAGGGTTTGATCCTGGCTCAGAACGAACGCTGGCGGCGTGGCTAAGACATGCAAGTCGAACGGACCAGTGTATTCATATATTGGTTAGTGGCGTAAGGGTTAGTAACAGGTGGGTAACGTACCCCGTGCTTCGGGATAGCGTCAGTTGCTTCGGCAACTTTCCGAAAGGGGCGATAATACCGAATAAAATCAGGAGTCGATGGACTTTTGATCAAAGATTTATCGGCGTGGGAGCGGCCTGCCTCCTATCAGCTTGTTGGTGAGGTAACGGCTCACCAAGGCGACGACGGGTAGCGG
>CAYVXS010000316.1:0-4514 GCA_964454885.1 uncultured Pirellulales bacterium | reverse complement strand
TTGCCGCAGTTGAAGCATTTGTAACATGTGCCGTTGCGGACGGTGATAGAGCCGCAGATATCACATGCCGGAGCGTCATCCGGGAAATGGGCGAACTGGGCACTGAATTGCTGCATAATCTTGGCCTCGGATTGCAATTCACCCGATTCGTCCCCGACAAGGGAACCTACGAGAGCACTGACCCGGTCGGTCGGATTGGAAATTCTTTCCGCTAACGATAAGGATATCTGTTTTGTCGGTTTTTTTGTTGTTTTAGGTTCGGCCTTTTTGCTGATAACCGCATCCGGTTTGATTTTTACCTCGGCTTTCGCTTCGGCGATTTTTTTCGCGAGGTCTTTTGTCTTTTCGACGACTTCCCGGGCGGTCGTTATATTTTTACTTTCCGGCGTAGCTGCCGCAGCTCTGTTGGGAGTGTTCTTTTCCGCGTAACCGGGTATGAACTGGCATCCGAGCCAGCAGAAAATATAATCGATCAGGCTCTTGGCAAATGGGATATCCCTGTTCGAGGTCATTCCCGACGGCTCGAACCGGGCATGGCGGAATTTATCTACCAGAGTAATAAGGGGCACGCCGTACTGGAGCGCCATCGATGTGCAGGTGCCGATTACATCCATGAGGCCACCGACGGTGCTGCCCTCCTTGGCCATGGTGATGAACAACTCGCCAGGCTGACCGTCCTCATATAGCCCCACCGTCAGGTAGCCTTCATGTCCTGTAACCGAAAATTTATGTGTAATACTGTGCCTGGTATCCGGGAGCCGGCGCCTGAACGGCCGGGCCGGAGTGGCTGCTTCGACCTTGGCCTGTGCCTTGCCGTCTTTATGTTTCTTTGTCGAAAGAGGCTGAAGCTTCTTGGAGCCGTCTCGGTAGATGGCGACCGCTTTCAGGCCGAGCTTCCAGCCTTCCATATATGCGGCGGTTATATCCTCGGTGGTGCTTTCCTTCGGCATATTGATGGTTTTGCTTATAGCTCCGGATACGAAAGGCTGGACCGCAGCCATCATTTTCAAATGCGCCAGGTAGTGAATGCATCTTTTGCCGTTACGAGGCTTAAAAGCACAATCGAATATAGCAAGGTGGTTCTGGTTTAGTTTTGCCGCATCTTCTATAGTTTCATGTTCGTCTATATGGTCGCAAATTGATTTTACGTCGTCGGCGCTGTAACCGAGCTTGTCGAGGGCCATCGGTACGGTCTTATTGACGATTTTTAGCATACCCCCGCCGGCAAGCAGCTTGTACTTGACCAAAGCAATATCCGGCTCGATGCCGGTAGTATCGCAATCCATCATAAAACCGATTGTGCCGGTAGGAGCGATAACGGTTGTCTGGGCGTTCCTAAAGCCTGTTTTTGAACCGGCATCGAAGGCTTGGTCCCATACGTCCTTGGCTGCATTGCGCAGATAGTCCGGGCAGTGAGCTTCCGGGATATCACAGGCGTGCTGGCGGTGCATATTTATAACCTTGAGCATCGCATCACTGTTTTTCTCGAATTCATCGAAAGGCCCTTTGAGTGAGGCTATTTCGGAGCTTGCCAGGTAGGCCGAGCCGGTCATAATAGCACTGATAGAGCTGGAAATCGCTCTTGCCTGGTCGGAATCGTACGATAGCGCCAAGGACATCATCAGCGAGCCGAGATTGGCAAAACCCAGTCCGAGCGGACGATATAAATGACTGTTGACGGCGATTGCCTCGTCGGGATAACTGCCGTTATCAACCAGAATCTCCTGTGCGATAATGAACAGGCGAACGGCCTTTTTGAATCTCTCGATGTCGAAACAGCCGTCTTCCTTGCGGAATTTCATCAGGTTCAGTGAGGCCAGATTACAGGCCGAGTCGTCAACGAACATATATTCGCTGCACGGATTGGAGGCGTTAATCGGCCCTGAATTCGGGCATGTATGCCAGCGGTTAATCGTGCTGTGATATTGCAGGCCGGGATCACCGCATATTCTCGTACCTTCGGAAATCAGGTCCATCAGCTCACGTGCCGAATATTCGTCCACTTTATCGCCTGTGGTTACGGCATAAGTTGACCATGAGTCATCTTTTTCCACCGCCTGCATGAATTCGTCGGTTATACGAACTGAAAGATTCGAGTTCTGGAACATAACGCTGCTGTAAGCTTCATTGTTGTAATCCCCGTCATAACCGGCCTCGATGAGCGCCCATGCCTTTTTTTCCTCCTCGGTCTTGGCGGTGATAAATTCTTTAATGTCCGGGTGATTGATTTTCAGAGACTGCATCTTTGCTGCTCTGCGGGTTTTACCTCCCGATTTGATGACCGCCGCTATCTGGTCATAAACCCTCATAAAACTTAATGGTCCCGACGGTTTTCCTCCGCCGGAAAGTTTCTCTTTGCTGCTTCGCAGTGTTGATAAGTCGGTTCCCGTGCCTGAGCCGTGCTTGAAGAGCATTGCCTCGCTGGTTGCGAGACGCATGATGTCTTCCATCGAGTCTTTAACCGATTGGATAAAACAGGCGGAGGCCTGCGGGTATTGGTAACTGTTTTCACTTAGAACTGTTTTTTTCTGCTGCGGGTCCCAGTGATAATTATGTTTGCTACCTTTGATATTATATACATCTGAAAGACCAACGTTAAACCATACGGGCGAATTAAATGAGCCGTATTGATTCACGCAAAGCCAGGTTAATTCATCATAGAAAATCTCCGCATCCTGTTCGTTGGCAAAGTAACCATCTTTTCTGCCTCTTTCGGCGATTGCTTTACAAACACGGTGGACAAGCTGCTTGACCGAATTCTCCCGCTGGCCTGTATCGTTATCGCCGTAAAAATATTTACTTGCGACTACCTTGGTTGCTAATTGACTCCAGCAGACCGGCACTTCGATATTTTCCTGTTCGAATATTATCTGGCCGTTATCACCTGCGATTTTCGCTGAACGTGTTTCCCATTCGAGCTGCTCGAACGGGTGTACGCCCGGCGTTGAAAAGAAATGTTCTATTTTCATACCTTTGGAATCAGAAGCAGTTACAGGCGCTTTTTGCTGCGGTTGCTTGGTTTTGAAAGGATTCTCAGGATCAAATTTATACGACATCTATACGCCTCCATGCGAAAAAAAGCTCACTACAACATATAGAAAATATTCCGGGAATTACACCAGATGTTGTGTTCAACATCATACAATCTGTATCGGCAAGTTTATGATAATTCGATAAAGTGTAAAGACCAAAATTAGATTTTTTCGAATGAATTTTTTTATCTTGTTGTTAGTCCTTACTGTTACTGAATCTATGAAGAGAAAAATTTTTTCATCTGATGAAGATTATAACTTTGTTGCATCGAGCCAGCGCTGCGCAATCCAGAAATGCGCCCATTGATAAGGGTGAATCATATCGTCCGACCATCTTTCCTGCGGCACAGTTTTGATTTTTTTGTCTATCGAATCCTTAAGCCGAACAAGCACGGCGGAAAATTTTTCCGCTAATGTGTGAACAGCATGAATATATTCCTGTAAAGTTTCGTATACAGGATTTGTTTTGTCCTCGCAAAACAAAAAAGGCTCCATTAAAACCAATTGGCAGTTGTATTTTTCCTTAACCATCGAAAGTAACCGTTCGTATGTTAGTTCATATTCTTTAATAAAAACCGCTTCGTTCATTCTGTTTTCATATTGACGGCAAAGGTCGTTGATTCCGATAAGTATGCTCAGGACATCCGGCTTATGGTTCAGACAATCTTTTTGCCATCGTTTGTTCAGGTCTCGAACGGTATTACCGCTGATACCAGTATTGATAATGCGGAGATTGTATTCGGGATATTTTGCCAGCAGGTAGTTTGCAGCGAAGTGAACGTAACCGTTTCCGAAAGGTTTGTATGCTCTCTCAAGTCTGTCGGCGTCGGTTATACTGTCTCCGATAAAAACGATTGTATCATTTGGTTTAAGCTCGATCATAGTTTGCATTTCATTTTCCCCAATGAGTACAGGTTTTCTTGTACTTGCCATGGCTTGCTTTTATCAAGCTGGGTAAGAGTATAGATTCTATTACTTGTGGTAAAACAGGCAAGATATTTTTATATAGTCTCCGGTAAAAAAGAGAACTCTTGAATTATGCGGGAATTTTTTAAATGCACGATTCACAAAACACTAATCACGAACTACAAGCTGTGTGGTTGAGAAGGAATTCCTGGATTACCGCTTTCGCGGGAATGACAAAAGCATTAAAATAACTCGGTGTATGGTCGAAAAAGATGAAAAACTAAAGCAGATTCGGGAAAAGATAAAGACTTTTCCAACGGCGCCGGGTTTGTATTTCATGAAAGGCACCGGCGATAAAGTCCTTTATATCGGCAAAGCGAAAAATCTGCGATCAAGAGCGGCGAGCTATTTTCAGCCGGGAAGCGATTTGATTTCATCACGAGGGCCGAAAATCGCCGAGATGATAACGAAGGTCGAAAGTGTTGATTTTTTGGAAAGTCCGAACGAAGTTGACGCCGTTTTGCAGGAGGCCCGGTTAATCAAGGACATCCGCCCGCCGTATAATACCGACCTTGT
>CAYVXS010000315.1:0-4522 GCA_964454885.1 uncultured Pirellulales bacterium | reverse complement strand
CAAAAGACCGGAACCGAGAGCAATTATTAACGCCAACAGAACCGAACCGACAAGGTTGGATAAATAAACAGGAATCCAGTTTCGCAATACACCGCCAAATCCAAGTTTACCGTGACACAGAGCCACGGTCAGTAAGTTGTTCCCGGTAAATAATTCCGAACCTGGAATGATTACGAGCATAAGGCCGACACTGAAAACCGCACCTATAAAAAATTTCTGCAAACCAAACAGTGAGGCTTGTCCACCTATTGTCCAGCCTGTGGCCACTGTTGTGGCAAGATGTGCAGCAAAACCGATATACACACCGGCCAGGATGCCTAATAAAATCATTTTACTGATTGGGAGCTTAGCCTTACCGATACCAACGTTAACAAATGACTGTGCCAATTCGGGCGGAGTTAAAAAATTGTTTTGTGTCATAATCTTCCTTCCTTAAATCAATATTATCAAGGTTCCCAATAATTGTTTTATTTACCAATGCATTTTCTTGCTGCTAACTTTGCTGGCATATAATAGGGCAGCAGGGCAAGATCCAAGGCAATATCAATATTTATCACTGTGACTTTTTTTGGTAAATCCAGATATAAAGGTGCAAAATTCAAGATGCCACAAACTCCGGCATCAACTAATTTGACAGCAATTTCCTGAGCCTCTACTGCAGGCACCGTGATTATTCCAATATGTATTTTACTGCGTTTTAACTCGCGTAATTTCGAAATGTTATCAATCGTTACTTGATTTATATTCTTACCAATTTTTTTGTGATTTTTATCGAATGCCGCTATAATTTCTAATCCATATGACTTAAAACCAGAGTATTTAAGAAGCGCTTGACCAAGGTTGCCAACACCGACTAATGCAGCCTTTTGAGTTTCATTCAACCTAAGAATGTCACTGATTTTTTTCGATAGCTTTTTCGTCTCATATCCGATACCGCGAGTACCAAGCGTACCGAAATATGACAGGTCTTTTCTTATCTGCCATGGATTAATATATGAGATATCTGCCAGTTTATGACTGCTTATATGTGTTTCACCTTGAGCGGACATAAACTTTAACGCTCGCCAGTATAAAGGTAGCCTTTTAACAGTTTCATCTGGAATCTTATGATATTTCATATAAGTGTATTATGTTTTCATGCAATTAATAATTTACAAATCCTTGCAGAAAGTACCGAGCTTTCAAGATAGCGGTTGAATGCTGTCCGAAGCGAAGCATAGGCCACGCGAGGAGATTAGAAACCACAGATTTTAGCCCGTGTAGTTCGTTTCAGATTTCTATGTAAAAATTTATTATTTTTTTGAAAAATTTGTTTAAAATTTACCACCAGTCTTTTTTATAAACTTACATTTATTCAACCAAGCTATCGTTTTATAGACAAAACGCTATCCCTACTAATTTGGTAGGAATTCAAATATGATCAATAACCGTATTCTAAACTGTAAATAAATCCTTCCATACGTTGTACTAAATTACGACTTGTCTCAACCGAACTATAAAGTGAAAAAAACCACAAACTCAGTCATAAAATGACATCGAATGTAATCACGTTATTATACCGTTGATAAAAGACAACGCATCCTTATTTATAAGTCATTTTAGACTTGTGATTACAATCACAAACTAAAAAAGGAGAAGTCTACACATATATCTTGCTTACATCAAGAAAAATTTAGAAAAATATTAAAAATTCAAGCTGATCGTTCCATAATGTCATACACACACCTGCTTTTGCAGGCATAAACTCATCCCTGCGGAAGCGGGGAGAGGGTATCCATTTATAATATCGAAGCAGTGGATTCCGCCGTAAGGTATCACTCATGGGACTGCCTGAGCGGCACCGTAAGGTGTTCTGTGGAGAATGACCATTTGGGATATGTCCTTGATAAAAATCCATTTATGACAATATTTCGTTTCAATTCGGTCAGTTTGAGTAAAAAATATGAACTGATTTTTGTGAAAACTAATCAACTTTTACAAGAAATGTCACAAATGGTATCAAATGACCTTTCTCCTCTCATTTCTTAGAATAATCCTAAGATGATGTCCTAAAATTTGTTAGGAACATAGGATAGGATTTTCTTATGAGAAAAATACAACCGTTTGTACAACTAAGTCGAAAATATCGTTTTAAAACAGGTTATTTTTTATGAGGGGAAAATTATGAAAAGCTCAATTAGAAAAATAAGTTCAGACAAATTCCCGCTAACATTTCATCCATCATGACAATATTGTAAAAAGCTGAGGGGACACATTTATTACTTTGGTTCTGACAAAAAACAAGCTCTTGAGAGTTATCCTGATCAGGCAATATTTCTGCATGGGTATAATAGCTCAATGCAAAAATCAGCAAACGGAAATATGACTTTAAAAGAAATTTGTGAGATGTATCTGACGTATCAGTATACAAAATTACAGGCAAATAATCTTACTGCTCGTCACCATAATGATCAAATCAGAAGTCTGAAAAAATTGGTAGAATTTCCTGGAGAGGATTGCAGGATAAGAAGTATATCAACGCTTAGTTTACAGAACTATAAAAGGAATCTACAAAAACACTATTGATCTGTTTGCAGATTGAATTTGCATCTCAGTATTATGAAGACGATGTTTCACTGGGCCGGAAAGAATGACATACTGAAAGATATTCCCAACATCGATGCAGTTTCCAGAGGAAAGGTCATTCATCAAGATAGATTTACTTTTAATTCAGACCAAATAAACAAATTGCTATTTATCTCAGATACCAAAATGCAGGCGATGATATGGCTTGGGCTAAATTGCGGTTACGGATGTATTGATTGTGCATTTCTTATACCATAGCTACCAGGTCAGGCGGTCCGTTTGCTGTTCAAAGGCTACTCGGCCACGCAGATTTAACAATGACAACAAGGTATGTACAGGATGTTTCTGAGCAAACGGATAGAATTATTGAAAATAGCAGGCTGTATGTGATTTAAATATTTACTGTTGTTTACCGGGTAAAGTATTTACGATTACAAATAGCAACTGGCACAAATTCGCAAAGCGAGTATTCAGGTTAGCTATTACACAAGAGAAGTTCTGGCGGCTTGTACTTAACAAAAAGTTGGTTTACCTCGCCCCGAAGCGACAACGTAATGATTCCTCAACTGTGGGATAGTAACATAACATTTGATTCCATCAATTATGGGATTTCTCTTCCCGAACATCCCGTTCCGCCTGAAGCTGGTCTTGACCTGCATTACCTTCACGGCAGCACTGCTGCTCGTACGGTTCATAAGCCCGCTTGGCAATCTGTGGCGTCAAATCGGATGGTGTTTTGCCTTGACGGAATCAAAAATCCGATACGCCAGAAGCTTCAATCGGTCACTCAAAAGCGCCCATATCAGCGCATATCCCCATACAAACCCGGCCCAACCCCAGCCAAGTGGCGTCATAAACAACCCATAAACCGAGATCAGCGTGGCCGTGGCTTGTGTGCCGAGCACGGCCATCCATAAAATCCGCGCGGGACGGATAGACCAGAAAGGGCCGCGCGTGCGCGTCAGAAAAATCGTCATATGTCCGGCCACGGAGAGCATCAGGTACATCATCGTTTGGATTTGCGCACGGTCGAGGTGATAGACGCGCTCGCCGAGGTAAAACAGACCGAACGCAGCCACGGGTCCGATGAGGCCCAGAACCGTGGCGATACCCAGCACCATGCGCATGTTCCAGGCCTCTGGATGGTTCTTGTAATGAACGTTGTCATAGGCAATGGACAGAATCGCGCCGTCGTTGAGCAACGCCAGCATCACAATCATCACCGCCGTCAATGGATAAAAGTTAAAGACCAGTATCGCCAGCGTCATGAACAACAATACGCGAATCGTCTCGGCGATACGGTAAATCGCGTAGCTATTCATCCGCTGGAAAATTCTCCGGCTCTCCTTGATCGCGTCAATAATCACAGAGAGGCCTGGCGTCAGCAGCACAATGGCCGCCGCCGCTCGCGCCGCGTCCGTCGCGGCCGAAACCGCGATGCCGCAGTCGGCTTTCTTTAACGCGGGGGCGTCATTCACCCCGTCGCCCGTCATGCCGACGATGTGCCCGAGTTTTTGCAGGACATCCACAATGTGAAACTTATGTTCGGGGAACACTTGCGCATAACCGTCGGCTTTCGCTATAGCGTCAGCAGCCGCTGCAGTCTCCAGCTTCTTTGAATCACCAAGGTTGCCGGCATCGAGGATATTCGCGCCCATGTTGAGCTTTTTAGCGGTCTCCTGGGCAATGGCCAGTGCATCGCCCGTAACCATCTTAATCTTTACGCCCATCTGGCCGGCGGTCGCAATGGTTGCCTTGGCATCATCCCGCGGCGGATCGAACAGGGGCAGCACACCAACAAACTGCCATTGCCCGTCGCCATCGACCCGCGCCACGCCCAACGAACGAAAACCTCGTGTCGCGAATTCGTTGACCGCATTTTCGACGTCGGGCTTCACCTGCCCGGCATTGGCCGACAATTCCAAAATCACCTGCGGTGCACCCTTGGTCACCTTGA
>CAYVXS010000314.1:0-4532 GCA_964454885.1 uncultured Pirellulales bacterium | reverse complement strand
GTTAGTTTACACAAGTCCGACTGAGTGTCATATCATTGATAAAAATTTCGAATTTTCATTAAGCTTCGATAGTTAAGAAGCCCTTTCTGCCGATAAACAAAAGAAGGTACTCAGGAGAAAAACCTATGAAACAGAAAAAGAATCTGCTGATAGTTACTGTGGCTGTTTTTGCCGGTGTCGTGGTCGTATGGTCGTTCACATCGATCCAGGGCAGTCAAAGAACGTACGAGGTCCATCCTCAAGTTACTATGCCCGAATACAGAACCGACTCGGTTCGTGTTCTTGATGCGTACGAGCGCTTGATGGATCGGTATATGGACCTTGTCGAGAGAAACCTTAAGGATATCGAGGCGGACTTCGAAAAAACAGCGGCACAAATCGATTCCATCGATACGAAGTTAACCGCACTTTGTGAAAGAACGGCACGAATCGAAAAAGCACTCGGCATCGAACAACCAACCGAGGCGAAACCAAAACCGCTCGTCGGCCGGGATGCAGGCCACGATAAACAAATGAGACAGGAAGGTCGAAATTGATGTTTCAAATAGCACCAAAAACCGGGCAGGATGTTATTCAGCGTTACCAGTATAATCCTCTGATTTCCATTAACGACCTGCCTCTGGAATGCAGCGACATTTGGAACGCGGGCGTTGTGCATTTCCAGGGGCAATATCTTTTGCTGCTGACCGTCGAGACTTCGGAAGGCCTCGGCTGTATATATCTGGCACATGGAACGGACGGATACAAGTTCAGTATCGAGTCCGAGCCGTTTATGACCGCATCCCGGACCGCGCGGTTCGCACGATACTAAACCTTGGGTTTTTTCGATCCCCGAATTACAAAAATCGACTCTACGTATTACATCACATACCTGGCCGAAAGCGAGTACGGCAGACGAATCGGACTGGCCCGCACGAACGATTTCCGATGGGTTGACAGGATGCAGTTTATCTCCGAGCCGGATACGAAAAGTGCATGCCTGTTCACCAGAAAATTCGGAGAATGTTATGCCATGCTGGAGCGCCCTTCGTCCGGCGTCAGCATTTGGTTGAGCTTCTCTTACGACCTTATACATTGGGGCTCTTCCACTGTTGTTCTTACGCCGCGAGGCGGTTACTGGGACTCGCATCGTGTCGGGGCCGCCGGTCCGCCGATAGAAATCGAACAGGGATGGCTGCTTATCTACTACGGCGAGAAGGATACTTCTTCCGGGCCGCTGATTCGCCTGGGAGCTGCGATTCTCGACAGGGAAAATCCTTCCCGTGTTATAGGCCGCTCGAACATCCCTATCCTGGCGCCGCGCGAGAAGTACGAACGAATCGGTGACGTCAGCAACATAGTATTCTCCTGCGGCTCATTACTGGATGAGACGGGACAAATCAAACTCTATTACGGTGCTTCCGACAGCTGCATCTGCCTCGGAATCACCACCCTTGACGAAATCATTAATATTTGCCGGGATTCTCAGGAGCAACAATGATACAGAAACGAGGACGAGACCTGTTCAGCCGGTGGGAATATAATCCCATTATCACCCGTGACGACGTTCCATTGCAGAGCAACACTGTTTTCAACGGCACTCCCGTAAAAATCGACGATACGTATTTACTTTTACTGCGTGTCGAGGGTCAGCAGGGATATTCCTTTTTCTGCCTGGCAAGAAGCGACGACGGACTGAGCTTCACCGTTGATGATAAGCCCTGCATGCTTCCGGCCGAATACGGCCCCTTCGCGCAATGGGAGGAAAACGGCCTCGAAGACCCCCGCATAACGCTGATCGACGACTGGTACTACATTATGTACACCGCCGTCTCCGGATACGGTCACAGGATCGCCCTGGCCCGCACCCGGGACTTCGTGACATTCGAAAGAATAGCCCTTGTCTCCGGCCCCGGAAACAAGGACGGCGTTCTGTTCCCGGAGAAAATCAACGGCTACTACGCCCGACTCGACCGCCCTATCGGCAACGGCGTCGGCAGCATCTGGATATCGTACTCGCCGGATTTGATTAACTGGGGACAAAGCGAGATAATCATTACTCCCCGCCCCCGATATTGGGACGCCTCTCGCGTCGGAGCATCTGTTCCACCAATCCGGACCGATTCCGGCTGGCTGGAAATATACCACGGCTTCAAAATGACCGCCGCCGGGCCTATCTACCGAATTGGTACGGTCATGCTCGATCTTGACAATCCCTCCAAAGTAATCGGACGCTGCATGAATCCGGTCCTGTCACCGAGAGAAGAATACGAGCGAATCGGCGACGTAGGTAACGTTGTTTTTGCCAGCGGTGCCATCGTAGAGGTCGACGGCGAAGTAAAGTTATATTACGGTGCGGCTGATACTTCGATTTGCGTGGCATCGGCACATATCGACGAGCTGGTTGATTCCTGTTTTGAGGGTATCGGCTTAGTTGGTGACGATTTTTGTACAACGACATGCCCCTACCGTAAAAGCTGATAATAATATTAATCCTAACCGTCAACCGAAAGTTTTGCCGGTTTCATCCACGTAAACATCCCTTCGGGCCTGTTTTATTACCTCTTTCGCTTTCGGTATATCGTCCAGTTTGGGAACCTTGAATAATCTTCCGCACTTCATGCAGCTCAACCTCCGATCGGCGGCGCAGCCGTCAAGCTTCCACGTATAATTGCATTTCGGACATTTGGCAATAATCTGCATCTTTAGATTCCCTTTTGAAAATCGGGGATATTTTATCCGTAAACACGCACGGCCTCCATTAAAATATCCTTCCATCCCATAATATGCCCCGATTCATATCACGATTCCGGTCCGGCACGAATCCCGATTCCGCGCGACTATATTTTCCTTGATTTGTACGGGAAAATATTGTAAAATACGTTCAATTGGGGTGGCATAATGACTAAAAAGATTTCGTGCAAGGTTATCAGGTCTTTTTCTCTAAGCGCCGATGGTGCGTCCGGCCCCTTGCAGGATTTTGATTTTTCAAACGATATGCACATTGTAAATTTTCATTCGACCCCAGGTATGTTTACCTATGATACGAAGCTGCAAAAATCTTTCATATCATACGAGAAAGCCCCTGAATCTCAAATTCTCGATTATTACGTCTAAATAAGATTTTTAAGGTAATGCCTCAGGTAGTACCGGCACTGCGAGAGCACTACGGCACTAATCATTATCGTAACGAAAACATCCCACGAAACTTCATTTATCAGAACTGCCAGAGCCGTGCCCGCCGCCGGCGGATGCTCGAAATCGAAGGCAACCATAATAAAGATTGAAATTGCAACTACAAGAGGAAACTCGATATAAAAAGCCATGTTAGTGTAATAGAAAATGGAACCGACAATAAGACCGACTAAATGTCCGCCGATAACGTTTCTCGTTTGTGCCGAGGCGGACGTCGGCATCGCAAAGACGATAAATGCCGTTGCGCCCATAGCACTGATTACAACCACTTTTTCCTTGCCGAGAATAATAGCGATTATAAAAATGGCAAAACCCGCCAAAGCGCTTTGCCAGATGTAGTATTTCCACAGTTGTTTGAACTTTTGACCAATTGACGCACTCTCTATGACAATTGGAGATACCGGAGCTTGTATGTTTTCATTTTCACTCAATTTATATATATTATCCCTGTAAAGTTCCGAAATATAACCTCTTTATCGTCCAAATGTAACGCCTTGTTTAGCACCTATTATCACCTGTAATGATCCGGGGGCTTATAATAACTGCTTTTTCTGTCTTCTTCTGTTGTGGATCTGTCCCGGCATAGCCAAAGGCGACGCCGGACCTGTCCTGAGCTTGTCGAAGGATTGGCTTTGTTTTGCATTATTTCTGTTTTCTGACTTCTGTGTTCTGTCTTCTGTCAACTGTGTGGCAGCCTCATACCGATGCCGTTGATCGGGATGGGGATGGTTCTGGAGATGCTCATCCATTCCAAATTCCTCCTCTTCAATTTCTTTGTTCGCCTGCTCTAACTGTCTTATTAGCTTACGTTTATGTAGCTCGTCCATCGTCTTTTTCATGCTGTTTTCAAGCCGTCTTTCGTACATCAGCAGCCTTTCCAGCACCCGCGAATTCGAAAAATCGCTTATAACCGCCCTGCCTAACACCAAATCCGGACCGGCACCACGCGGGTCATCCCGCATCCCTTTCGGCAGCATCGAATTGAGCTGCTTTTGGTATGGACTCGGCTCATCTTTTTCTATCATCACATCGAAAACCTGGTCCTGGATGCGAACGATTCTCTTCAGTCGCCAACCAAGGCTGACAATCCGCTCAGCTAACATTATTTCCACCGCCCCCCGCGGGTCGAATTCATCGAGTAATTTTTCCCGGAAAAGCTCGAAATCTGCCCTGTTTTCGCCTTTTATGACCGTTTCGACTGTGAATAGGCCGTGTTTTACAGCATTTTTCGCCGAAATTGTCTTTCCTTCGGCACTCTTCGGCCCGGTTGATTTTTGCGCATTTTGACGATTGGCTTCTATTTGAGCTGTAGTTGACATAGTGTGTTCCCCTCGTTTTTAAGAGATGAAAGATTTACG
>CAYVXS010000313.1:0-4534 GCA_964454885.1 uncultured Pirellulales bacterium | reverse complement strand
GCCTTCGCATACAATTGTGAAGTACTCATAGCCCTGTTCTGTTTCGAGACTATACCATCCATCCGAGCCGGTTGTGTCACTACTGACTTCATCTCCAAGGGTACTGCTTGAATGTGAACCATAAAGTTTCAAGCTCACATCGGCCAATCCTGTTGATGTAGGCGGCTCGGTGGGATATTCGCCCTCGTAAACTCGCCCTTCGAGGCTCTCTGCATTACTTGTAGACGTAAATCCTGCAACAAATAAAAAAAGTACGGCAAAAACGAAAAGTGACGATTTGAGTTTCATTTTCCTACCCTCTCAAAACTTATGATATGACTCGACCACATTCAAGGCACGCAGAATTCCGGTGCGCATAATTCAGGTGAATATTCCAGCTTTTTCTTTAATTTACCCGGCTCCTTGAACTCGACAAATATAACATTTAATGCCCGGATATGCAATATAAATCCCTTGAATTTATACAATAAAAAAGGAACAATTGATTATCAGGATTATGAAGATAGCAATTTCCTTGAATTTGATAATATTGTTTATAAACTGATCTTATAACTTCTGTAGCGTTCTGGTAGTATCCCGTTAAGTGAATATTAGTTTTTTTGTTAATCCGGATGGTCAGGAATGAGGTTATGCGGATTAGTTCATATCAATTCGGCAAAATTGTCATTGACGGAGTCACTTACACAAGCGATTGCCTGATACTCGGCGAAACAGTGCAAGCAAACTGGTGGAGAAAGCAGGGACATTTATTATATCCGGAAGATTTACAGCCTGTCATTGAGGCAAAACCTTCATTGCTGATTGTCGGTTGCGGCGCGTCGGGGCTGATGAAAATATCGAAAGACCTGCCGCAATTTTTGCAGGAGCATGATATTACATTAGAAGCCTTTGATACTAATAAAGCCGTCGAGCGTTATAACGAATTGTCTCGGGCCGATGAAAATATCGCCGCAGCATTGCATTTAACCTGTTAATCTATAGTGCTTATGTCCCTGAGACAACAACATCCGTGAAGACCAGGCTTGGCATTCTTTGAGAAGAGTAAATCCACGGGTCATTGGCGACTTCTATAAGTTTATGCCAGAATTTAAGATGATTGTCGGCGATGTTCATCTCGGCTATCGCCTGAGAAGGTTCGCCGTTCTCGAAAAGATGACCGATAATCCCGACGGAGGCGTCGCCGGTGGTGGAGTTGGAGTTGCCGCCTATGAAACCGGTAACGAATACGCCTCTATCGAGGTCTTTCATAATCTCTTCGACGGATCTACTGCCCGGCGGAATGATAAGATTCGAAGGTCCGCCCGTTGTCGGGTCCCATTCGAGCTTTCTGCTGTAGTACCAATCGATGAAGAATTCTTTTAGCACGCCGGATTCTATCATAACTCTCTTTTTTGTCGCGATTCCGTCACCGTCGTACAAACGACTGCCCAAGCCTCCGACAACGAACGGATCGTCAATCAGTGTCAGATGGTCGCTTGCGATTTTCTGTCCTTTTTTGTCCGCGAGAAACGATTGCTTCTGTTGGATATTTCCCCCGTACATGGGCGATAGCAATCCGCCAAGTAATCTCGAAACGACTCTGTTCTCGATAATCACCGGCAAGGTCTCGGTTTTTATCTTTTTCGCACCGAGCAAATCGAGAGTTCGTTTGGCTGCTATGGCCCCGATATCTTCGGCCGAAGGTATATCATCCTTCTTGACACAGGTTATATAGTGATAACCGTTCGGTTTGCGATCACCTTCGTCCTGGACGGTCATTTCCGCTCCGGCCGAGTATCGCGTATATTCCCTATAGCCTTCGAAGCCGTTGCTGGTTAGAGTTATCGAATCGCCGTAACTATCGGATTCGCCGGCCGTGACCGAAATTATCTTTTCCCCGCCTTTGTCCAGAGATGTATCCTCGATGGCCTTGACCAGGGCGTGACGGGATTCCGGGGTGAGTTTCTCGTAATCGGCGTCCCTGATTCCCAGATCAATGTCGGCCCGGCCCTCGTAGAGATTCGGATCCGTCAAGGTTCGATAGGGGTCCTCGGCAAGAAGCCTGGTTGTAGCGACGGCGTTGGAAATAAAATCCTTCAGGGCGGTTTCTCGTAAATCCGAAGTGCTCTGTCCCGAGTATCGATTATCGACGTAGATTTCTATGTATAGATTTTTGGTGGAAGCTTCTTTAATGTTCTCCGGCTTTCGCTGCCTATAGCTTATATCCACAAATCGCCGGCTGCTGATATTCACCCGGCACTCGTCAGCGCCTGCAGCTTTTGCCGTCTTAATCGACCATGAGGCCAAATCTCGCATTTGCTTATTCATATTTATTTCCCTTATATTAGGCCTTTATACCGCCTACGGTCATTGATTTAACAAGAGCGGTCGGCAGTCCGAAACCAACTGGGACTCCCTGTCCGTCTTTCCCACAAGTACCGGCTCCGCCCTGGTACATTTCCAGGTCGTTCGCCACCATCGTGACATTCTTGAGCATCTTTGGGCCGTTGCCCATAATATTGATGTCCTTGATGGGGGCCGTCAGCCTGCCGTTTTCGATCATTCGACCCTGAGAGACATAGAACGCAAAGTCACCCTCGCCGATTTTTACCTGACCGTTGCTGACGTTTTGGACATAAATGCCGTTTCCGGCACTTTTAATAACTTCCTCCGGTGTTGCCTGTCCCGAGAGCATATAGGTGTTTCTCATACGTGGTATTACGTAATGTTGGTAACTTTCACGTCGGCCGTTTCCTGTAGGCGCGACTTTATAGTGTCGGGCCGAAATTTTGTCGTGCATATAGCTACGTAAGATACCGTTTTCCACCAGCACAGTCTTTTGGCCGGGCGTGCATTCGTCATCGACATTAAGCGAACCTGCAAGACTGGGATTTGTGCCGTCGTCGATAATTGTAACGAACGGTTCAGCCACTTTATTGCCTATCATCGTGCTGTAAGTAGAAATTCCTTTTCGATTGAAATCGGCCTCCATCCCATGCCCGATCGCCTCATGCAGCAGTATCCCGGTTATACCGGGGCCAAGAACAACAGGTATCTCTCCAGCCGGCGGCTGGACTGCATCGAAGAGAACAAGAACACGATCCACTGCCTTTTTGGCAATCTCGTCAACTACTGTCGGACTGTAGTATGAGAAATCCCTCCGACCGCCGAGGTTCCAGTTTGACCGTTCGCGTTTGCCGTCCTTTTCGGCTACTACCGAGGCAAAAAGAAAGTTCTTTGGCAGCAGGTCCTCGGCCTTTTTACCGTCGCTGGTGACAATCATAACCCGCTTTTGTTCGTCGTGGAATCCGGCGTTTACCTTGACAATCAGGGGCGAAAGGGCGAAGCACTTGTCGTTTGTTGACTGCACTATCGGAAGTTTCGATTCGAATGCTACCGAAGTAAAAAGCTTTTCGAGAGGATAGTGGTTTTTGAATTTCGGTTTTACAAATTCACCGGCAGGCTCGTTCGGCGAGGCGTCGGCGATTGTTGCCGCCGTCGATGCCGCGGCCATCATGGACTTTTCGGTCAGCTCCTGGGTGAACCCGTAACCGACCTGGTCACCCTTGACCGTTCGGATACCCACACCAAGAGATACATCGCAATACGCCTGGTTTACTTTGCTGTCCTCGAGAATAACATAGTTACTGATCGTATGCTCGAAGTACAAATCGGCAAAATCACCTCCCTTGGCGAGAGCCTCGGCGAGCACCTTCCGGCAAAGAGTGTCCGTAATGCCGAACTCGGATTCGAAATAACCGGTTTTTTTAGTTAGAACCATGTTGGACGAGCACGAAGACAAAACCGGTGTTAATGTTGCGGCAAATGCCGTGCCCGCGGCATTGCGAAGAAAGGAACGTCTCGTTATCGACTTCATATCATGTTCCTTAAAATTGTGTTGGTTTTTACGGATAAATTTTATCATCCGTGAGTTTATATTCTCAAATCGGGGAGACAAGATTTGAACTTGCGACCTCTGCGTCCCGAACGCAGCGCTCTAGCCAAGCTGAGCTACTCCCCGGCTCAAAAAGAGAATATACCACATTATTTTTTGTAATGCAAAATATATTAGAAGCATACTTAATTTTTTCAAATAGCATATTAAGTGTCGGATTCTTCTGACAGGATTCCTGCTAATTTTCTTTTTTCATATGATTCTCGTGTGCTTTTAAGAAATAATTCACGTTTTGCTGCGGAAGATCGGTCGGTGTGATTCTCGCTGTAAACTAATTTTGATGGACCGTTTTGTTTGCTATATTTTCCTCCTCGCCCGGTATTATATTCTTCAAGCCTACGATTAAGGTTGTCGGTATGTCCGATATAAATTTTACCTGTTTTCATACTTCGAAGCATATAAACGCTATACATAAATATAAGTTCTGTGATTGCTCCGCTGATTTTGCTGTTCATAAGAACAATTTTTTGGGCAGTAACAGCGGAACTTGCGACCTTGCCTAAGGGACGCTCCAGCCAAGCTGACCTACTCCCCGGTACTACACGGCAAATATACCGCGTTATCTGGTAGCGTGCAAATTATAATAAATTAACCGGGTCA
>CAYVXS010000312.1:0-4537 GCA_964454885.1 uncultured Pirellulales bacterium | reverse complement strand
GAACTTACAAAATATGCTATTCGTTGTGGCCTGACGTCTATCAATTAATAAAGACAACTTAAATACTCCTTTTTTTTTTTCAATTCTCATGCTCGATTAAATCCAACTCAACAGGTCATCAGTCCGTATTGAAATATGAGGTATGTGTTATGCTTATTTCTACCTCGTCATTAATGCCGGATTAACAAAGGTCCATTCTGATTTAAGGATCAGGAATTTACTCGTTATAAACTTGATTATTATTGTCGAAGTAGGTTTGTATTTAATGATCAACCTGTTACCAAAATGGGGGTTCTTAATTGCTAATGGATAGTACCGCTACCCACTTGAAGCGTTGTAGGTCTGCCACGGTCAGGTTCTTCCGGGTAGCCGGTACTATCCCATAGTTAAAATGTAACATTTCGTAACCATTTTCTATCGAAGGAGGAGTTAGATTCTTAGTTTATTAAGCAGTATGCATTATATAAAGACCTTATATAAATACGAAATTTTAGAGAATAAGGACGTATTTTCTATTTTGGATCCGTATCGAACAATCCTTATGGAAGGTTTATGATGGATGCCAAGAGTTTCAAAGTTTTATTGATTGAGGACGACAAGATAGACCAGTTGGCATTTACACGGTTGGTTAAGGAGGAAAAACTGGCATACGATTATAAACTGGCCGGGACGGTCCTGGAGGCAAAGAACTTTCTCGCTAACGAAGAATTTGATGTGATAATTGCCGACTACCTGCTCAGGGATGGAACTGCCTTCGATATTCTTGATTCAGTTAGGGACATTCCGGTTATATTTGCCACGGGTGCAGGTAACGAGAAACTTGCAGTTAAAGCGATGAAAGCCGGAGCATACGATTATTTGATAAAAAATCCGGAACGAAGCTATCTCGCAGTCTTGCCGTTAATCATCGAAAATGCAATTAGCCATGCAAACATGGAGCAGGAAGTAAGGAAATATCATGAAAACCTGGAAGATTTGGTTAAGGAGCGCACGGAGCAGCTTGAGACGGAAAAGGAGCTTTTGTCGGTGACTTTTTCCAGCATGACCGATGGAATTATTGTAGTGAACGGACGCAAGCTGATCGTGTTGCTCAATAACGTGGCTGAGGCCCTTATAGGAGTGAAACTTGATGATGTCAAGGGCAGGAAGGTAGTAGATGTCTTTCAATTAGTTCATGAAAGGACAAGAGAGCCTGTTGAAAATCCCATTGATATGGTATTGACTTCGGGTAATGCTCAAACGACGATTGAGCCAAGTATTCTTGTTCTGGAGAATGGGCATGAGCACCATGTTTCTGCCGCCGCTGCTCCTATTCGCAAACCTCAAGGTGACATTAGTGGTGTGGTTATGCTGCTTCATGATTTGTCGCAGGAAAAGGAAATCGACCGCATGAAAAGAGACTTTGTTTCATCTGTTTCACATGAATTGAGAACTCCATTGACATCGATTAAGGCATATACTGAAACCATTTTGCGGGATACGAATATGTCCGACCGGAAAAAAAGGGATTTCCTGGTTGCTATTGATGAGGAGTCAAACCGCCTGGCTGATTTGGTTAATGGGCTTCTTGAAATATCACAACTTGAATCCGGTAAGATTGAAGTTCTAAAGCAGTATATTGATATTAAAGACGTAGTTGAACAGGCTGCATCGTCTCTAATGCGTTCTGCGAAAGACAAGAATATCCGAATTAGTATAGATGCTTGTGACAATATCCCCCATGTGTGGGGCAATGAAGGCAAAATCAAATCAATGGTTTCGAATCTTATTAATAATGCTATTAAGTTTACGCCTGGAGGAGGAGAAGTACGAGTGACTGTTCAACATCAATACGATGAGTTGATGATATCTGTCAGTGATTCCGGTATTGGGATACCGAAGGAGGAAATACCGAAAATATTTGATCGTTTTTATCGCGTTCATCAGTCCGGAAAACAAATCCCCGGAACAGGATTAGGGCTTGCAATTGTTAATGAAGTAGCCGTTTTGCATGGCGGGAAAGTGGATGTTGAAAGTGAAGTGGGGCGTGGAACAACTTTCAGGATTTGCCTTCCTTTAGCCGACCGGAAGGAATTGGAAAACGCTGACATAAAGGGTTGCAATATTAATTGATTCAATTTGATTACTTAGTAGAAATGTCGTATGAGTCTGGAAGAAAGAAAAGATTGGTTTTGATACGGCACCTTGAACGAAGCCGAGCGAAATAAAAAAATCGGAGGAGACAGGATCAAAAATATAAGATTACTACTTGTGCTTCAGATTCTCACTTTAGCGGCTGCAATCGTGGGGGCTTCAGCTTATTTAATTGCCGAAACTAACAGCGAGAGAGGTGTGGTAAAAGGGATTCTTTATACCATTGTTGATTCTTCTACAATGATAGACAACCAGGTGCTTAAGGAAGGAGATACGATATACGGCACAAAGGTCATAAAAATATACCCTAAAAAAGTTGAGTTCGAAAAAGACGGGAAACAATGGACGCAACGAATTTGTGAGCACCCCAATCCGGCCTGGGAAGAACCGGAGATCGAGACAAAAGAAAAAAGCGGGAAATAGTGGGGGTTATGTATCCGGTTTTTATATTGAATTGTCATGAATAATCGAAAATCCCATTGTAATGGTTTTAGCCTTGCAGAGCTGATAATTGCCCTGATGGTGACGTCTATTGTTCTCACCGCTGCGGTGACACTTTCGTACGCCCTTAGCTCGGCCTATGATAGTACAGGTGATATCGGCGAAAAACAGGCCCAGGTACGTTATACTAATCTGCGTATAACCGAGTTGATTAGACATAGCATGCTTATTTGTGCCTGGTATTATGGAGATTTGGTTGTATGGCGTGCAGATGACAATGCGGATAATCAAATTAATGTCAGTGAGATTGTTTATATTGAGACGGGATTCGGTGGCAGCTATATACGTCTTCTGCAGTTTACCCCTAATGCGGGTGATGACCAGAATATATCCCTAAATCTGGTTCAACGGTCGTATCTAAAAAGCGTATTGTCTTCAAGGTATCCACAAGTTCGCACAACATTAATTGAGAAGTGTGATGGTGTTAAAATAATTCTTGATGATTACCCTCCATATACAAAGCTTGTTAACATCATGTTTAGTATCGAGGAGCACAACCAGGTTCGAACTTATCAAATCAGTACGAATCTGCGATGTTGGGCCGGTCATCTGCTTAAGACTTCGAGTGAGCTTGTTACACAAGACGATGACTAAACAATATTCTTTTCACTTTGTACAGCTGATATGAGCATAAAATAGCTGATTTACTTTCTGAGTCCCAGACCTGCTTGTTTGATAATACGCAAACCGTGCTCTTATTCAAAGACTGATAGAGCCTTAAATTCCACTTAACAAAGTTTTAACTGATTCTGAGACTGATATGGAATTAAAGCTTCTAAAATACATATATAAATAGTGATGTTGAAATAAGAGGCCCGGAAACTAACCTTTCTTAAAAGGTTGGTTCAATGGGCGGTAGAGGACTTGAACCTCTGACCTCCTGCGTGTCGAGCAGGCGCTCTAGCCAGCTGAGCTAACCGCCCTTGAGCTAAACTTCTTTTTACTTTACAGAGAATAATCCCGGATTGCAAGAAAATTAAAGGTAAATTTTATGGTTCAGGAACGACGATGAAAAAAGCGGGCGAGCGGATTCGAACCGCCGACGTCCAGCTTGGGAAGCTGACATTCTACCACTGAATTACGCCCGCAAGGTAATTCCATTTTAGATAAATCTATATCCTGAACCTGTCCCTTGTCAAGCATTTTGTTTTTGTATAACTATTCCAAAGGCTGTGCTCAGCATATTACTTATTTAAGACGATCGCAATAGTCACCGACAACCATACTAAAGGCCGGCAGATTTGCTTGCCGTGGCCGTTCCGCCGTATGCGCCCATATTTATTATCAAGCCATTCGGGTTTGGTTCCAAGCCGATATCGCTGTTTGGGTCACCGGCATCAATACAGGGGCTGCTGACACTATCCTGTACCCAGCTTTGGCTTATCTGCTCCCATCTGCCCGACTGCGACATTAAATGATAATCACTATTAATCGTATCGGCAAACATGGGATCGGCATCAATATTCCCGTTGTCCTGCCCAATACCCTGGACGTCACTATAGGTGATTGTAATTGAATCACCTGTAATCTGGGCTGCGAGAGTTCCATCGCCGTTGAAGTAAACAATTGTGTTTGTGATTGTTGAAGTTGAATTATTAATGCCGGACATAAGATTGTTACTGATGGTGCAATTGGTAATTGTCGAAAAGTCGCCTGTAATACCATGCTGTTGATTTGCAGCAATAACGCAATTGCTTAAAACCGGATGATTGTATAGTTTTCTGCGTCCCATCAGGTAAGGATGCATTTCGATTCCGGGGCCTCTATTAGCAGTAATATTACAGTATGTGACTATTGGTGTGCTTTCTCCGAACAGATAAAGCCCTGCAGTTGAGTTACCGGTAATAGTACAATTGGTTATTGTAGGAGAGGTATTATCGCAATAGATGCCTTTTGTTCCGCC
>CAYVXS010000311.1:2970-4546 GCA_964454885.1 uncultured Pirellulales bacterium | reverse complement strand
AGAGAGCACCTGATGGTGATTGACCCGATATATCCCCAGACTCAGGAATTTATTTTAAGTTATCTGGAAAAATGGCTCGAAGACCATCCCCGGACAAAAATCGTTCGCTTTACCTCGATGTTCTATAACTTCGCCTGGTTCTGGGGCGATTCGGCCGATTTGCGTTTCACTTATGCGGACTGGGGCTCTTATGAGATGACTGTCAGCCCGTACGCCATGCGTCTTTTCTCCGAGGCCAAAGGTTACAAGCTGACAAGCGAAGATTTCGTAAATAACGGCTCTTACTGCTCCAGTCACAATGTGCCGTCACGCCGCCTGCTGGACTGGATGGACTTTATGAATGAATTCGTCACCAACTTCGGGAAAAAATGCATCGACCTTGTCCATGCTGCAGGTAAGCAGGCCTATATGTTCTACGACGACCACTGGGTCGGCACCGAACCTTATGGTGAAAGATTCAAAAACTTCGGCTTCGACGGCCTGATTAAATGCGTATTCAACGCTTTCGAGGCCCGGCTATGTGCCGGTGTGCAGGGGGCCCAAACAAAGGAACTGCGTCTGCATCCCTATCTTTTCCCGACCGGTCTCAAAGGTGAACCTACATTTATGGAAGGCGGCGATCCGTCAAGGGACGCCAAGCGTTTCTGGGCTAATATCCGCCGGGGTCTGCTCCGCGAGCCGGTGGATAGAATCGGCTTAGGCGGTTATCTGCATCTGGTAGAGAATTATCCCGAATTCGTCGAGGCGGTGACACAAATCAACGAGGAATTCAGAGCGCTGCGCAGTTTTCACCAAAACGACAAACCTTTTACCGCCCCCATTAAGGTAGCCGTATTGACGGCCTGGGGTAAGCTGCGTTCGTGGGTTTACGTCGGCCATTTCATCGCCGGGATGGAGCTGTACGAGCTGACCGAGTCATTAGCCGGCCTGCCGGTGGATGTCACTTTCATCAGCTTCGACGATATCCTCCGAAACGGCATACCAAAAGACTGCCGGGTCATTATCAATGCCGGACGTCTCGACAGCGCCTGGACGGGCGGAGAGCACTGGAAGAACGAAAAAGTAATCGAAGCGATTACCGCATGGGTCGCCGGAGGCGGCGGATTCATCGGAGTCGGTGAACCTTCGGCCTGCCGGCACAGCAGCCAGTACTTCCAGCTTGCCCACATCCTCGGTGTGGACTGCGAGACCGGACAGACCTGCGGCAAACCCAAACGAAATTATACAATAGCCGAGCAAAAACACTTCATTCTTGAGGATGCCGAAAGTGACATCGACTTCGGAGACGATATCGATAGTGTTTACATAACAGATAAAGACACACAGGTTCTCGTCGATAACGGTCGGTCTCCTAAAATTGCTCTCCACAGCTTCGGCAAGGGACAATCTGTTTATCTTTCCGGTTTCAAGTTTTCCCCGCAAAATACCCGGCTCCTTCATCGCTGCCTTTTCCAGGCCGCAGGCCGCCAAAGTGACTTCGGACCGTGGACAACCAGTAACATAAACACAGACTGCGCCTATTATCCAAAAGCGAAAAAACTGGTGGTGATAAACAGCAGTGAAGAGGCACAACAAA
>CAYVXS010000311.1:0-2960 GCA_964454885.1 uncultured Pirellulales bacterium | reverse complement strand
GCGGGCAGGAGATTGCCGTTATGCTTTTTGCCGTCAACGACAATTTCTTTTACACCCTTTGAAATGTGCTTGGGGTTTTGTACTGTTATTTTGTAAACGGCATTTCGGAATTTTCTCTCCACGGTAAAACCATCCCAATCCTTCGGGATACAGGGATCGATTATCAATCCGTCATATTGCGGCCTGATACCCAGAATATATTGTGTGACGGCATAAAAATTCCATGCCGCTGTGCCGGTCAGCCATGAGTTTTTCGCCTGGCCCGGTGTATGTGCATCTTTACCGGCAATCATCTGTGAATAGACATAAGGCTCCATTCTGTGCAGGTCGCTGATATTTTCGAGATATGCCGGTGCGATTTTTTTATAATACTCGAACGCCCCGTCACCGTTTCCAAGAACGGTCTCGGCAATCATAATCCAAGGATTATTATGACAGAAAACTCCGGCATTTTCCTTGTACCCCGCCGGATACGTCGATATTTCTCCCAAGTTGAGATAATATTTTGTAAAGGCGGGATGATTTAAGACAATGCCGTAGTCACAGTCGAGATATTTCTTAACCGACTCGAGGGCTACCTGTGCCCTGCCATCCTCAAGACCGAGTCCAGCCATAATGCAAAAACCCTGAGGCTCGATAAAAATTTTGCCTTCGGCGTTTTCACTGCTGCCGACTTTTTTACCAAAATAATCGTAAGCTCTCAGGAACCAACCGCCGTCCCAACCATGTTTGTCGATACTATCTTTCATTTTATTAACATGGGAAACAGCCTCATTTGCTTCTTTGTCCCTGCCGAGTCTTTTACAAATTGAAACAAATTCGGTTCCATAGAGAACGAACATTCCCGCAATCATAACCGATTCGGCAACGCCGTCTTTTTTATTTTCTGTGGTTTGGAAGGATTCGTCCGGATTGGTCGAAAAACAGTTGAGGTTCAGGCAATCGTTCCAGTCGGCCCTGCCTATAAGTGGCAGATTATGAGGACCGAGATTGTTCACCACGTGGTAGAACGATCTTTTCAAATGTTCGAACAAAGATTCCACCTTAACAGGGTCGTTATCGAACGGGACCATCTCATCCAGGATCGACCAGTCACCCGTTTCCTTTATGTAACTGCTTGTCGAGAGAATCAGCCACAGTGGGTCATCGTTGAAATTGCCGCCTATTTCATCATTTCCTCTTTTTGTCATAGGCTGATACTGGTGATAGGCACCACCGTCATCGAGCTGAGTCGCGGCAATATCCAGAATTCGACTCCTGGCCTTTTCGGGTATCTGGTGAACAAATCCTATGAGGTCCTGGTTGGAATCCCTGAAGCCCATTCCGCGGCCTATGCCGGATTCGAAATACGAAGCGCTTCGCGAAAGATTGAATGTCACCATGCACTGATACTGGTTCCAGACATTGACCATCCGGGCGAGCTTTTCATCGTGACTTTCCAGTCGATAAATCGACAGGAGGTCCGACCAGTATTTTTTTAACCGTTCGAACGCGTTATCGACGGAATCGGAATTTTTGTATTTTTCGATAAGCTGTTCGGCTTTTTGCTTATTTATTACGCCGGGACTTTCCCACTTTTCGTCTTCGTCGTTTTCAATATATCCGAGAATGAAAATCAGCTCTTTATCCTGTTTCGGGGAAAGATTGATTTCCAGCATGTGTGAGCCGATTGGTGTCCAGCCGTGGGCAATCGAGTTACGGCATTTTCCCTCGCTCACCGCATCGGGATTCGCGAAGCTGTTATACAGGCCGACAAAAGAATCCCTGTCCGTATCGTAACCAGCGATTGGCTGGTTTACCGAATAAAAGGCGTAATGATTTCGCCCCGTGACCGCATGCCGGCGACTGGGAGTTTTCTCCAGCCGACAGGCATAAATCCAGGTGAGCGACGTCGCCATCATGCAGAAGTCCAAGTGGTTCTGTACGGCCACCGGATGTCTGTTCTGGGTTTCGGCACTGCCGATATCCCGTTTCAGTTCTTTGAAACCAGCCTCAGTCTTCCATCTGGCTCCATAATATTCGATGATCTCGGCAACCGACAGCGTCAGGTCAGTAGTGAACAAAGCCACCCATTGTGATCGGCGATAGACCCACACAACCCGGATCGGGCATTTGAGTGTTTTGACAATGACAACCTGGTCATAGGCCGAAACTGTTCGCTCACGTCCGTACAGGTTAACTTTGTATTCACAGGCCTGCTCTCTCTTTGAACTGGCCAGCGACGAGGCCGTACCCAGCTTACTCCCATACTTCCTGGGGCGACCGGCACTCTTTTCTGCCGGAGCATCGGGCAGGCTGAAGAGATTGCTGTTGCAACGAAGCCTGGACAGCATATGGACGCGCTTGCCCAATTCTTTATGCAACGGTTTCCACAGGCCATCGTTACCAAACCACGAATCGGAAACGACCAAAATATTCGACTTCGGGAAATGGGCGGCAACGTCACTGATCATGTCGACAGCCTGTCGATGTTTTGTTTGAAAAGCTATCGCTTGGCGTTTGTATATCGGCTTGTTTTTCTTGATGTCTTTTTCAAGAAAATAGTACCGTCGGCTCAATGGTAGACAGGCCCAGCGTCCCTTGATCATCTTGAGCAGGCCAATGGCAACGATGTTCTGTGCCCAAGGGTAGCGGGATTGATTCTGTTTAGCGGCATGGTCGAAGACCTTGGCGCACCCGAAGATCTTCTTGCCCGTCTTGGGGTTGATATAATCATCGAGGACCAGGATCAACCTGTCGTCGGTTTCCGGTTCCGGGATCATATTCCATAACCTTGGCCACAGCCTGTTCCAGGGAATCTTCGGAGAGGCCATGAAGCGGTAGTAGCGTTTCCATTTGATGTCGGAAAAACCAAACAAGGCTGCCAGCGTCCGCAGAAGATTGGATGTTCTGGATGAAGTGAAGGGCAAAATGATCGCGACCAGGGTGTGGATAAACCAGGCTCCTCGTTCTTCACCTTT
>CAYVXS010000310.1:0-4550 GCA_964454885.1 uncultured Pirellulales bacterium | reverse complement strand
ATATACGCCAGGCAACTGCTCGACGAACAGCAACTTGATATGTACGAAGTTCTCTATCCGCCGGCCGCTACCAAAGTCACCATTCCGGTTCTTGTATTATATATGCAGGATTCACCGAAACACTGCCTGGAGCGAATTCACGAAAGAAACCGGCCATACGAACAACGAATAATACTGAAATTCCTGAAAAGCCTGCAAGCCGATTACGAGCGGCTTTTCTCCGACTGGAAGAAATCCCCGGTCATTCGTATAACATTGCCGGAATTTAACTGCGAGCGTGACGAAGATATCGAATATCTAACCAATAAAATTAAACATTATATAGCAACAGTTTAATATGCAAATAGCTGAAACAATAGAATCGGTCAGAGCGGCGGTGAAAGCCGCACGCGAAGAAGGCAAAAAAATCGGACTCGTACCGACAATGGGTGCACTGCACATCGGTCATATTTCGCTGATGGAAGCAGCCGTGAAAGATTCTAACTTTGTGGTCGTTAGTATTTTCGTTAATCCGACGCAGTTCGGGCCGGGCGAGGATTTCGAAAAATACCCGCGTCCACTGGAAAAAGACCTTGAGATTTGCCGAAAGGCCGGAGTCGATTTGGTCTTCGCACCGACAGCCAAAGAAATGTATCCGGGCAAAAATTTGACGTGGGTTGATGTCGAAAAGCTGACTGAGCCTCTATGCGGCCGCTCCCGCCCCGGGCACTTTCGCGGCGTGACCACAGTTTGCACGAAATTATTCAATATAGTTACTCCGGATGTCGCCTTCTTTGGTCAGAAGGACGCCCAGCAGGCAATCGTCATCAGGAGAATGGTCGCCGATTTGAATATGCCACTGAAAATCGTCATTTGTCCGACGGTTCGCGAGCAGAGCGGCTTAGCCGTCAGCAGCAGAAATCAATATCTATCAGCCCGGCAGAGAAAAGATGCGGCAAATATCTACAAGTCGCTTCAAAAATGCCGCGATATGATTGAGAGCGGCCAAAAGCAAACCGAAACAATTCTTGCCGAGATGCGAAAAATCCTGCAAAAGGTTCCAGCGATAAAGATAGAATATATAAGCATCGTCAACGCCGAAACACTCGATGATATCGATAAAATCAGCGGCCAAGTCCTCGCGGCTATTGCAGTCAAAATCGGCTCCACCCGACTAATCGACAATATTCTGTTAGACACAAGCAACAAATTGGCATATAATTACGATTGAACGAAATTTAGTAAAGCATTCCGGAATTAATCGGTGTCAGAGTATAAATAGGTGATTAAAATGAAAGATATTTTGTCTTTTTCAGAAATAAAAGAGCGGTTTGATTCCGAATGGGTGCTTATCGGAAATCCTGAAACTGATGAAGATTTGAATGTTAAACAGGGAAAAATATTATGGCACAGTAAGGACAGGGATGAAGTCTATCGAAAAGCCAGAGAAATACATCCGATACATTCGGCCATTATATTTACAGGCAAACTACCCGACAATGTAGCAGTTATATTATGAAGATCAAGTTCGACGCCACCCAAGGCTTAATAGTTATACCAACACGGTTACATGGTTCTCAAGGAGATACGATAGTCCGCCTTGCCCTGGATACAGGTGCAACGGGGTCAATGATTAATTGGGATGTAGCTACTCTTCTCGGTTATGATCCAGCCTCTGTAAAAGAACGCATCCAGATAACAACAGGAAGTGGAGTAGAATTCGCACCCCGTATAGTAATAAAGAAAATCGAGGTTATGGGAAGAATAATTGAGAATTTCCCAGTGCTTTGTCATACCCTTCCCCCAAGTGCAACAGTAGATGGTTTATTGGGACTTGATTTCTTTCGAGGAGAACGCTTAATATTGGATTTACAGGTGGGGATAGTTGAACTATAAAAAGGTTATGTGTTATGTTTGTAAAATTATTAAAAAGTAAGCTGCACCGCGCGACCGTAACCGATACGAAACTGCATTATCCGGGCAGCATGGCGGTAGATCCGGTCCTGATGGATGCGGCGGGCATTTTCCCGTATGAAATGGTCCTTATTGCCGACTTGACCAACGGTAACAGGCTCGAAACATACGTCATCCCGGCCGAAGAAAACTCAGGCGATATCATAATTCTCGGGGCCGCAGCTCATCTTATTAAAAAGAACGACATGGTAATAATACTCGGTTTCGGCTACTTCACACCCGAAGAGGCCAAAGCACACAAGCCGAAGGTTGTGGTTCTGGGTAAAAACAACAAAATTGAAAAATAAATAATCAAGGAAGATTTTTTCATCCGAATACATTTGAAAATCGTATAAAATCACAGATGCATCCTGAGCTTTTTAAAATCCCTTTCATCGGTCTGCCGTTCAATTCATACGGTTTGATGCTCGTCATCGGCTTTATCACCGCATTCTATGTCATACAACATATCAGCCGCGACATCACGCCAGACCCCCAGCTTATAATCAACGGCGCCCTGTACACGTTGATAGCCGGCGTGGCGGGGGCACGCATTTTCTACGTCATTCACCATCACAATAACCTCGACGGGAGTCTCTTGTCCGTCTTTGCCATCTGGCACGGAGGTCTGGAACTTTACGGGGCTGCGATTCTTATAGTACCGGTACTTTTTATTTACCTGAAATACCACAAGCTGCCGATCCGAAAATGGCTCGACGTCATCGTTATCGGCCTGACACTCGTCATCGTGTTCGGCAGAATCGGCTGCTTCATGAGAGGCTGCTGTTTCGGAAAACCAACCGACCTGCCATGGGCCGTTCGCTTTCCTTATGCCTCGGACCCTTACTATAGCCAGATTTATCCCGACGAAAAGAGACACCGTGATGGACCTCACCTGAAACTGCCGGATGATTTCTTCGGCTCATACGAAAACAGCAAAGGCGAACCTGTTTACGGTCTTAAACCATTCGAAGATTTGACCGATCAGCAGAAGGAAATGGTAACACATGGTCAGTACCGCTGCCTGCCCGTCCACCCGACGCAGTTATATTCGTCGCTCAACGGACTATTGCTGTTCGTGTTACTCTATTTTTTCTGGCGAAGGTCAAAAATCGCCGAAAAATCCAAAAACTCGAAGAAACTCTTCACCAAACCCGGCAGCACGTTCGCCCTGATGCTCATACTCTACGGAATTACCAGGTTCATCCTCGAATCCCTGCGCGACGACAATCCATTCGAGTTCGACAGCCTGACAATCTCTCAAAACATAGGAATTGGGTTGATAGTATTCGGAATCATACTAATGTTGGTATTTCAGAAGTTTCAATTCGACAGCAGAAAGCCCTGATTATAAGATTTTCAGTAGACACAGCACAAAAACGCCGATATTATCGTATATTAATCTTGTTTATTGAATGTTGTTTAGAGCAAAGTTATGGGACTATACGACAGAGATTACACTCAGGCCGACTTCGAATCGCAATATCACCATTCTCCGCGTATGAGGGCGGTCTTTCCAAGATTAACACCCGTAGTTAAATGGCTCATCATTATAAACATAGCTGTTTTTCTTCCAGGATATCTCATACCAAGACTTGGTATATTTCAACGCGAATGGTTCTCTGTCTTTCCGGAAACGCTTGGAAAAACCATTCAGCTCTGGAGGTATGTAACATACCAGTTTCTGCATGGCAGTCTCGGGCATATATTCTGGAACATGCTTGTTCTGTTCTTCTTTGGCCCAATGCTCGAGCAATTGTGGGGGCCCAGGAAATTTCTGGTTTTCTATCTCGTATGCGGTGCGGCCGGAGGAATATTTTATCCTTTACTGGTATATCTCCACTGGCTTGATATCGCGCCACTGATCGGCGCATCTGGTTCTATTTTAGGTCTGCTCGCAGCAGCGGCGATTTTATTCCCTCATATGATTGTTTTGATGTTCGGCGTATTTCCAATAAAAATGTCCATACTTGCAATAATTATAGCGGCTATGAGCATTTTATCCATATTACGACCTGATGCCTCACCCAATGCCGGCGGTGAGGCCGCACATCTCGGCGGCATGGTCGCCGGAGCTGTATATATCCTGTCTGAAAAGTGGCGATACAGATTTTTATCAAAAGTCCGCGAAGGCGGCATCCTTCGAAAAAAGACAACCGGGTATGTCGACCTGCAAATCGAAGTCGACCGCATCCTGGAGAAAGTGCACCAGCACGGTATTCACAGCCTCACATACAAAGAAAAAAAGATCCTCAAACAGGCCACAAAAGCCGAGCAAATGCGCAACACAATAAATAAATACTAATATCACGTTTGACATGGCAATAAAAAACCCGCAAGAACAGTTGCGGGCTTGATTCGAATTTGAATTCTACAGAATCATTTTGATATAAATCACATAACAAGCATCTGTAGCGGAGATTTTTATCTATAAAAGAACCTTCCGTAAGCTCCTTAATCCGTCCCCCGACACTTTCTTCCTTAGCTTATTTAACAATGCACTCGGTGATTTCTTCTTTACTTTTACAAACTTATCTTCTATCGGGGGCAATAGTCGAGGTGAGAGGCGGGTGTGTTTTAATTTTTTTTAGAACAATGGACGAATTTTTCATAAAATG
>CAYVXS010000309.1:0-4601 GCA_964454885.1 uncultured Pirellulales bacterium | reverse complement strand
TACCAAGCTCCTTACGATTGCTGTACGGCACGAGCAGCTTAAAGAAAAACCGGTCCAACTGCGCTTCCGGCAGAGGATACGTACCTTCCTGCTCGATAGGATTTTGCGTGGCCAGAACCATGAATGGCTCGGGTAATTTTCGAACCTGCCCGCCGCTTGTCACGGAATGTTCCTGCATCGCTTCGAGCATGGCGGACTGGGTTTTTGGTGTGGCTCGGTTGATTTCATCGGCCAAAATTATCTGTCCGAAGATTGGGCCTGCCTGAAATTCGAACTGTCGTCTCCCGGTTTTCTGGTCTTCCATGACAACATTTGTGCCGATAATATCTGCAGGCATCAAATCCGGCGTGAACTGTATCCGGCGAAAATCGAGTGAAAAAACATCACTGAGTGTTCGCACGAGCAGCGTCTTGCCGAGGCCGGGTACACCTTCAAGCAGGACATGTCCACCGCAAAACAAAGAAATCAGGACATTGTCAACGATTTGCTCGTAGCCGACAATAACCTTGCCTATTTCTCTTCGTAACGAATCGAACGTCCGGCGAAAATCGCGACATCGTTCTTCGACCTCCTTTTGTGTTCCCAAATTTAATGTTTCATTTTTGGGTTGTTTTTCTTCTTTTGGCATTTTTATTTTCTCCTAATCTATGTATCATCGGTCTTTTCTTTATGTTTGCCGTCCCCGGCCTTGCGTTTGGCCTTAAGCAGACGTTGAATATGAGAAGCTTCGCCCTCGGGGACATCCTTTATTGTTTCACTTTTTTGAGATACAGTTTTTTCAGTTTCCACCTTCATTGTCGATGGTTTCACTGTCGGTAATTCGCCTTCGTATTTTTCATCCGCCTCGTATCTTCTGGATGCGATTGATTCCCGCGAACGGGCGGAAAGCTGGTCCCGAACCTTCTGTCGTCTCAGCTTGAGCTGCTCGATGGTTTTCTCTTCCTTTTGTTTACTTTTGCGATAGCGAAGCAATACAGCGGTGATCCTTCGTCCTATAGCGCGGATGTCCAAAATTACCCTGCGGACAGCTACATCCAATAAAAAGAGTACAAGCCAAATGAGCATTAAAGGCCTGACCAGCGGTAATTGAGTTTCAGGGAATTTCAATCCACTGTGGTCAAAAAGATTTACCTGGTTCGGATCGGAACTTAAAATCCTGCCACCTGATATTTCACTTATTTGCGATAATAATGGCGCATTATCGGACAAATCACGAAACTCCGGGGCGACAGGGATAGTTACCGCCGTGGTTGTAAAATGTTGTTTTGTTTCATCGTCGAGTTTTTTATATCTAAGATTAACAATATAACTACCGGATGAATCGGCCTGAAACCTTCCCTGGTACTGACCCGGACCAATCTGTGTCAGCTCGAGTTTTTCACTCGATACATCCGGGGCGATTACCTGTCCCTCGATGCCGGCAAAATTAATAAATCTTCCTTCAGCATCGACAGCCTCGACATTAACAATTACTCGATTGCCCTGAACGTCCGCCGTAACATCACAATCAATAGACTGCGAAGGTTTTCCCGACCAGCGTACAATTTGCTCCCAGAAACTGTCAAAGCCGCCCCATTGCAGCCAGTTCGAGGCCCACCGGCTGTCTATAGAGCTGGTAAAAGCTGCGCATCTGCCCATCCCCGACTGGCATATGGCAAGCACAGGGTCCGCCTGGTCGCTTGCCAGAACAATCTGATTTAATCCTCCTTTCGGACCGGTTAAGACATAACCATCCAAAACGGGTAATTGATTAGATAAACTTCCGAGAACTTCATTATAACCGGAGACTAACTGCGGCGTGAATGTTTGTTCGATTATCATAGAGCGTCTTACAACCTGCGCTTCCTTGACAAATATTTCAGGGATTTTCATCGGATCATCAACCTGATAGAAGCGCCCCTGCGTAACCTGGGCGATATCGAACAGCAGTTTGCCGTTGGTTTCCGGACCGACCGCAACGGTCGAGACGGTGATTTCACTGTTTGCCATATCGTTTCCGAGTTTTGCACACAGTTCGGGATCGGACGTCTGGCCGTCCGTCAATATTATCACATGTTTAATCGCAACTTCAACACCGGCAAGAGATTCAAACGCCATTTGCATGGCCGGGCCCATAATTGTCCCGCCGCCGGCGCCGACACTGCGAATTCTCTGGGTAATATCTTCCTTATCTTGTGCCGGTTCGAGTGGTACAAGCCATGTGCTGGTAGCATCGAAAATTACCAGACCTGCCAAATCCCGCTGGCTGAGCAGTCGAACGGCGGAAATAGCGGCAAGCTTGCAAATTTCCACTTTTTCACCCGTCATAGAGCCGCTACGGTCGATTACCAGTACCAGCGCGCCTTTGGGCATTTGCTTCTTCTGGGGGGGATCAAGCTCAACGGGAAGAATATCAGCCACGGGCGAGCCAATCCAGCCCCCGGCCCCGAAAGATTCTGGGCCGCCCACCATGACAAAACCTCCTCCGAGGTCGGTCACATATCGGCAGAGAATTTCCTGTTGCTGGAAAGTGAACTCGCTGCAATCTGTGTTGACAAATACGATGGCATCCGTATCCATTAATTGGATTAAATTGTCTGGGAAATCGGCAGCCGGAGAGTATCTAATATCGATATTAGAATTGGTCAGAGTTTTTTCCAAAGCCCTGCCGCTTGAACCATCGGTATCTACGACGAGCACATGGCCGGGACCCGCAACGTTCGTTATGGCGGTAGCGCTGTTATTTTGGGATATTATATCCTGTCCCTGCTCATCCGGAATATAAATCGCTTCGAACTCATGGATTCCTTGGGTTCCAACGGGCAGAGAAATAGTCTTGACGTTAGTACCCGGTTTGAGCTCTATCGGCAAAGTCATTTCCGGCGAGTCGGGATCGAGATCAAGCTCCCTGTTGTTGAGATTCAATTGTAACCTGCCTGTGGTATAAGAAGTGCTGCTGAGGATGAATCTCAGCGATATTGTTTGCTCGCTTCTCGCCCTGGCCGGTGCCGCTAATCTTTTGAAAATAACTTCATTATCATATTTATAATGCAAAGGCAGCACATCAATCGGAATTCTGTTAACCGCGGCAATCCGGGCGGCCTCTTTCAGGTCACCCGAAGTTTCATTACCTTCACTGACGAACAATATTCTGACGGCCGTATCAGGAGGCGCAATCGCCATCGCCATCTGGATTCCATTCGCTAATTGGCTTTGCTGGCCGTTGAGTGTGGTATTTCTTTGGTGGATAGCTACATCTTCGGAAGGCAATTTAGAAATGCTTGCAGTCTCTGCAACATCGACGACGGCCAGCCTGTCCTCCGGAGCTTTGTTTAGCAGTGCTTTATTCAAATAATTCTGGCTGGCCTGTTGGAGGTCTGAGGGAATAGACTGACTTTTATCGATTACGGCAATTAATGTAACCTGCTGGTTTGTCCTGTTAAGAACGGGTCGTGCAAGCAAAACAAAAAGAATTATAACGACCAAACAGCGAAAGATAATCGCAAGTGTTCTGCGTGCAGGTTCCAATGCCTTAAGATTTCGCAATCCGAGCCATACTAAAGGAACCAGCAGGATAAGTCCCACAAGCCAAAAAGGTTGGTTAAAATAAAAGCTGTAGATACTATTCATAATTACCACATCAGAATCGGGCTGCAAACCATAATTGAAATAAAAACAAGATTCCGATCGCCCACTGTTATTGCACCTATTAAATCCTGCCGAGTGTTAATTTCATAACAAGGAAATAAGTGCCGGTAAAATAGTGATAAAAATATAAAGTGAGATAAAATTGCCTTGCTTGTTTTTTGCATACCTGAGACACTTATTTTGGTAAATCTATTATTTCGTATCGGATTCTTCGAGACCTCCAAAATATTTCTTTATTGCATCTTCGTATTTACGCGGGATTTCATTTTCAGTGATAGCCTCGGCGGCGGTATCTCTGCCGGCCTGAATTACCTCGGTAAAATCGCGCATGGCCTCGCCTTTGACCTGCGAGTCGTGGAAATACCAGCTGGCAATAACAGGGCCTTGATCGGTTTTACTTTTGGCTCGAGTTTTTATCGTATTGCTTTGTTCCAGCTCGTCGATAGTATAGGAAGAGCCGGGACCGGTACCTATACCATCACCCTGTTCTCCTCCTCCTTCTACAATGGTGTCATAACGCCCATTAAAACCAAGTCCCTGCCCCATACCTTCACCGAGATCTCCGATAGCATAAGCTATCTCTGCAAGACTTGCCTCAGTAAGCCTCAATTGCTGTCGGATGGCCTCGAACTGGTCCAATTGTTCCATTGCCTGAGCTAATCCATCCATATCCAATCCGCCTGCACCGTCTCCACAGGCCCCAATCGCATCGGCCAGACCAGCAAGTCCGCTGTTGGCCATTTTAGAGGCTGCGGCCTTTTGCAGCAGTTCCTCTATTTTTTCCGCTGAGATGCCCTGCTGCTGTAAATTCCGACGTAATTCATTTTCGCTTAGCTTTGCGAGTTTTTTATCCAATCCGAGTTTTTCCAGTTCCTTCTCAAGCTCCTCGTTTTTCCCGGCCAATTCTGCAATCTGCTTGGCTAAATTTTGCAGTTGTTCCGCCAATTCTTTTTTCTGCTGTTCGGAAAGATTAT
>CAYVXS010000308.1:0-4609 GCA_964454885.1 uncultured Pirellulales bacterium | reverse complement strand
ACCGGCCTATAGTCGGCATTTTTGCGATATTTTCTATTTATATCTAATTACTTTTTATAAAATATGAGAATGACAGATATGCCTGAAAAACTTGTTCGCATCGACCCTCTTCGCCTGCACCTGGAACGCCGGGGACCAATGGTCACTGATGCGACGATTTTCGCCTCGGAAACCATCAATCTTGAGCCGGACGCAGTTCGTCAGCTTTGCGATGCCGCCTCACTGCCTCCGGCAAAAAAAGTCCTGGCAACCGCCGATATTCACGTCGGATTCGGCATACCTATCGGGGCGGTCCTTGGACTTGACGGGGCAATTATGCCTCCCGCCGTCGGATATGATATCAACTGTGGAATGAGATTATTGCGAACTCCTTTTGTTAAAGGCCAGATAGACACGGATAAAATCGCGGTCGATATTGCCCGTGATGTCCCGCTCGGCGAGGGCAGGGAAAATTTGCGGTTGGATAAATCCGGAATCGAAGCTGTAGTCCACCAGGGAGCCGCCGGTATCCCGGCACTGGTCCAAAAAACAAATCACCGGGCGTGGGAGGCGTTCGATCCTGACCAGTTCTCCGATGACCTCATGAGAATTGAGGACAACGGCAGACTTTCCGGTGATATGGGAGCGGTACCGAAAATAGCCGTACAAAAAGGTGCCAACCAGCTTGGCACGCTCGGAGGTGGAAACCATTTTATCGAAATTCAATACGTCCAGGAAATTTTCGATACAGACCTGGCGAAAAACTTCAGACTTTCCAAAGATCAAATTGTCGTTATGATTCACTCCGGCTCACGCCGGTTCGGTTATGAAATCGCCGATCACTACATGAACGTTGCGGCACAGAGACCGGAAAACGTCGAGCGAAGAAAGATGCTCGCATATCTTCCAACCGAAAGCGGGGCCGGTAAAAGTTATATCGCCGGTATGTCTGCCGCGGCCAATTTTGCTTACGCCAACCGTCACATTATGGCATTGCTTGTCAGGCGATGTTTTAACAGGATGTTCGGCCCGACACCGCTCGATATGATTTACGATGTCACTCATAATATGGCCAAGTTCGAAACGCATAGCGGAGACCGCCTCTGGATTCATCGTAAAGGTGCCACACGGGCATTCGGGCCAAAACAAATGCTCTCAAGTATATTCGCACAGACCGGCCAGCCGATTATCACCCCCGGCTCGATGGGGACGGCCAGTTTCCTATTGGTCGGGACAGGCAATTCCGAGGAATCTTTGAATTCAGTCAACCACGGAGCCGGCAGGGTGATGAGCCGCACCGCCGCTCTGGGAAAATCCCGCCGGGGAAAGACTACAACACAGGCCCTGATTACCGACGACCAGTTCAAACGCAGCATGAAAGGGATTAAACTTATTGCCGGTGACAAAAGAAGGATCAAGGAAGAAGCTCCGGATGCTTATAAAGATATCGAAGAGGTCGTTCGAATTGTTATCGAGTGCGGCTGGGCCAAGGCTGTCGCCCGCATGGTCCCCTTAGCCGTACTCAAAGGCTAAACAGAAACTATATTCCACGGACTCAGTAATCCTTAAAACCTCGCATCCACTGAGGCCAATCTTCCGGTTGAACTCCGCCGGCTTTGGTCCAGGGACCCGCAGTATCGTAATTACGATGCCACTTTAACGTCCAAAGCTCCTTTAGCCCGACCTTTCTTACAGACCAATCCATGAACAGGATATTTATCCCACCGTCATGACGATCTATACAAAAGGCACGCATTCCGTTTAAGGCTATGCCGCTCGGAGGCTGTCCGTCGTAGTCCGGAGGTTGGTCGTTCGGATCCGTTGGACACGAAAACCACCAGGCGGAATCCCCCATTACCGGTACTTTGCTTGAGTTTGGCACAGCAGAAGTGGCCCAGTAAGGTGAGCTCAATTTTCTCGCACCGCCAACAGTGTCATCCGAGATATATTCATTTATTGCGTAGCTGCTTTTTCGCCCGAAAACCGAATCCACGGTTATTAAATATTTAACAGGTACTCCCGTGGTTTTTGTTGTCATGGGACATAATAAAATTTTTCTATTATTAGAATAAAAATCCTCTAATTCAGCTCTCCAATCAAATGGGCCGTATTCGATGAACTTCATGTCATTTTGTCCAGTGTACATTGACCAGACAAAACCCCATTGCGCGAGATTGGCCATGCACATAGTCGCTTTCACCCGCCTCCTGGCCTTTTGAAGTGTCGGCATTAATATAGCCGCCAATAATGCAATAATGGCAATAACCACCAAAAGCTCAATTAGTGTAAATCCTCTTTTTCTCCGCATGACTGTTTCTTTCATTAATGTCAATTCAACACGTTTTACCCTGCTAACGCTTTGTTACAGCATTGAATGGCAGGTAAAAATTTCCCGGTCCGATGCCGTCGGGGTAAGGCTCGCCGGTTTCTGGTTTCCATATAACTTTCATAGTCACCGTATCAGAGGAGGAATGTTTTTCGACGTGTCCGTCTGTATAACCGGCCTGCAGTTTGATTTCTGGAATAGCCGATCCGGCATTGCCTTTACGAGACCAGTAAGCCGAAGAAAGTAGTGTCCCTTCCGTGATGGAAGCGCCCGGTAATTTCTCACAACTGCCATAGCAACCAGGGCTGCGATAATGGTCGTATCCGAAGTAGTCACTTACAATCAGTTTGCTCTGTCCCCGACCAGAAGAAGTTGTTCGCGGCCCATGGAAAATGTAATCCCTGCCTTCGAGATAGCCCGTATAGCCCCAGTAAAAACAATATGTTCCGCTGAGAGGATCTTCCACGGGATCCGTTTCGGGATTATCCCACGCATCGCCGGCATCCCAGGATTCCTGAAGGTATTTATACTCTTGAGGTGCGTTAGGACAATACATAGTGTCGGCATCTTGTATATACTGCCGCAGGTAGGCGCTCATGGAACGGTACATACGGGGGCTGCGGGCGCGGTAACCAGTCAGCATCATCGGTTCCTGCCAGTTCCAGTATATCTGATAATCGCCAATAGTCGCAACCGATTCGGGATATTGTTCGTTATTGTCGGAAGCGAACAGAGTGGCCGCAGTTACGATTTGCCGTTGGTTATTTGTGCTGATTATCATACGTGCCCGGTCCCGGACCTTGCCCAGCGAAGGCAGTAAAACACCCATCAACACCGAGATTACGGCTATCACCACCAAAAGCTCAATGAGGGTAAACGCTCCTCGTGACTTTTGCTTTAAACGCAAAATTTCCCTACCCAAGGGCCAATCTATTTTGGCACTGTTTAGGTACACATCCAGACTCCACATTTGCAAATGTGTTTGTATGATATTGATTATCCTAACAAATATCAAACAATCTTACTTAAAAATGCTCCTTTCTACCCAGTGGTTGTTAATGAGCCGTTCGCTCGTCTGACCACGCGGTTTCATTGCCGTAGAGATCACGAGCCTTGACACGGAAACGATGGCCTTGTCCGCTTCGGCCGATTAGAACCATATACTCGTTGGAACTTTGCCAGCCGCTGCTGAATCCTGACTCCGTTGTACACTCGAAGAAATACTCTACAAAACCGCTGGCATCAGAAGCCGCTTGCGCTTCCATTTCAATCCAGTAATCAAAATTCCCGGTTCCTATTTGAACTTCTCGCGGCGCACCGTCCGGAGCCCATTGAGCCGGATCCGGTACAGGAGGTATCCTATCATCTCCCACAGGCGGCCAATTCAACGGGGGTATACTGGCCTGGCATGTACCGCCATAGGCTCCTATGTTGATGTATTGATTGATACCGTATAAATTATTCGGGTCGCGCGGTACACTCATCGGCTCATCACCCAACGGCGAACAAGGGTCACCTGCGTCGATGCATAAACTCGTCACATCATCCCATGTCCACGACTGACCTATTGCATTCCAGCGCCAGCCCTCGCTTTTCAAATGGTAATCGCCATTGTCCGCATCGACAAACAGCGGATTGACGTTGATGTTCCCTTCACCTGTGGTTCCGGTTTCAATACAGCTATATTTTGCTTCGCACTGGAACAAGTCTCCGTTAGTGTTATCCCACAGGATACAGTTTCTTATATCTGGATGCGAATTCTCATAAGCCGCAATACCGAAATCGTTTTCCACGATTGTGAGATTGTAGAGTGTTGGGCTGCTGAAATTGAGGGATATTGCTGTGGCGCTTCCTCTGATGATAAAATTCTTTAACATGCTGTTTCGTCCCTCGCCGGTATGGAAGGTAACTGCATCTTCTTTATCGGTTCCAGCCCGGTTCTGTGTCCATGCCTCGATCGTAGCATTACCTTCTGTACCGGTGATTATTATAGCCTTACCTTTGAAATCAATCTTGCCGTACAGGCCCGGCCGGACCAAAACAGTGTATCCATCTTTTGCTATGTCAATCGCCTCCTGGATAGTATTGAACGGCCGGATTTCGCTTCCATCTTCTTCAAGGTGGTCGATTTCCGGCTCACCTTGCCATTGCGCGTAAGGGGCATCATCATCTACATATACATTACCCTGGAATTCATAGGCACCCATATCTATACGATTTGTTATGATACGAGGATTGCCGTCAAGGTCTGTTTCACTTTCATCGGTCACGTAATCCGGTTGGCCTGTATCAACGCATGGTGAA
>CAYVXS010000307.1:0-4622 GCA_964454885.1 uncultured Pirellulales bacterium | reverse complement strand
CCCGCACTGCTTCATTTCATCATATTGCCATTGGGGCCGTGTTGCCATTATTTGATCCTGTTCAATTGTTCTTATCATTAATATTTTGATTTTTAATTCGATAAAAAAAGCTCCCGCCGACGAACAGACGGACATCACTTTTTTGGCCAGGGGTTTTCCATGCAAGTCCCATGATTAAGACCTGACTCTGGATAAACGAACAAAAAAACTCGAATAAGCAGCATATAAGAACCGACAGGATTTATACAATGCTGCTTTTTTTATATAACAGAATCAGTCATTTTATTAACGGATAAAAAAGCCAGAAAATGTGGGATATTTTCGACCAACCCTGGACCCTGACAGGATTAGCGGTTCTGGTCTTTTTTGGTGTTCTGACATACCGCAGTATCTTTCCCGAAAAAAAATCCCGGTTACAATGGCTTCTGCCGCTGGTTGTCATAGCAGCGGCTTTTGGTGCAGATTATCTCGTACAGACCGACCTCGAAAAAATCGATGTCGTTATCAATACCGGCATGAAAGCCGTTACAAACAGAAATTACCAAACCATCGAAGCTATTATTTCAGAAAATTTCAGTGACTCATATCACAATTCGAAAGAATCACTGATGGCCGACTGCAAGCGTCAGCTATCGCAGAATTCAGTGGAAAAAATCAAAAAAACAAACCAATTGATAAATGTATCTGCACCTAATGCAAAAGCGGTGGTTTTTATAATAATAACATTCGACAAGGACAGTTACGTTTCTCAAAATTTCGTATCGTTTCTTCAGATGAAGGTAGATATCTACTTACAAAAACAGTCCAATAACGAATGGCTGATAAATCGTGTTGAAATTCGCGAAATAAATCGACAATCAACCGGCTGGAACCAAATAAGATAAGCCGGGTTCAGGAAGGAAATTCCTTTCCGCTATTGAGAAAACATATAGTCCGTTAATTCCGGCATCTCCTGTATATCAAGTCAATAGGAAGAGTATTTGATCGTAACCCTGTCTTTTATTATCCGGATATTCGAATTATTAGGAACCGATGTCAGGAATTTACATTCATAAATAAACTCTTATATAACAATTTCCGAAAGTCGCTACCTGAATTGGTCGATAGGAGGAGGGTGAAGCTTCTGTCAATCTCCTTATAAAATAATTGGCGATTATGTTCACGAAACTGAGAAAAAACAAATTACTCTTAAAACCGGCACTTTTTACCATTCGCTGGTATCCCAGCAACAGAAGCTGTATAAATCCGGGTAACCGAAGGATAAAATCCCAACAAATGCCGCCCCTGATGGTACGTAAGGCTGAATGGCGCCGATAAAGCCGGGAAATATCCCTAATCACTTATATTTCTGCTCCGATTCATTACGAACCGAAAACAATAAAAAAGGGCCCATACTCTATGAACCAGTATAGACCCTAAAATTAACTTTAGGCATCACAATCTGAATAACTTTATGATGTTAAACTCATTTTATATTACCTCACAAAATTAACGGATAGCCAACCGACTGAGTTACTCCGAACTTAGCACCGGAATTAACCGGCTCAGTCCGCAGATGGCGGTGTCTTATACAAACGAATGTCATCAAATAACACCGTACCCGAACCTCCGGTTGCACCTGTCCTCTCGAAGCCAATTATAAACGTTGCCACATTATTCTGACTTATACCAAGCGATGTAAGATCAATAGCCCACATATTCCATTGCTGTGTTGTGATATTACTCGGATCACCGTCATATACCACCTTGGCGCCGTTTACCTTCACATACATTTGCTCGGTTGCAGCATTATTGGGGTCGCCATAGAACCACATCACTACCGTTGTAGCACCTCGCTGAGTCCAATCCTGACCGATCGGCAGATCCGAAGGATTCAACGTAACTTCCGACAAGCTTGCAACGCTGTTGTCATATATTAACGGTACGGACTGGTCGCCGCCATGAACCGTTTCGGTCTCGAGGGAAGCCCCCGAAGTATAACCCATGGCCGAGCCATTGACTGATGGATTATCATACCCATCCAACCACGTCGCGTAAACCAGGTTACTGCCCGGCTCTCCGGTGGCAATTTCATTGTAGGACTCGAAATCATCCACTACGAGATAATCCTGGGTAGAGAAGCTCCATGTATCACCCTGCCAGAGGGGATTAGCTTCGGCATTATTTACCTCATCAACCCGCCAGAAGTAATCACTTCCCAAATCGAGGGATAACGGACCATAACTTGCCTGACCGACGGTCTCAACCGGAGCAGTGCCATTCAACACAGCAAACCGGTCTGTGCTTATATAAACATTATGTTCGGCTGCTTCTCTACCGGCTCTCCAGCTAAGAGTAGCATTTAGAGCAACATCTGTTGCTTCGGATTCCGGGCTGGGCTTTCTTGCGGAAACCGGTATTGTCATAAATCGAACCTCGCTTAGACCAAACATAGGAAAGTCAGGGAACCAGTTGCTGGTAGCATTAATTTTAACAAACTTTGCCGCAACCTTCTCAAAATCAACAGTAAAATCAGAAGCATAGCCATTCGTGCCGGGTGCCATTGGAAATTCGAAGGCTCCATTCAACTGTTTCCAGTCTTGATTGTCGGTCGAATATTCGATGGTGACTTCTCTGAGTCCCAAACCGGCAAGGATGGATTCACCGTTATAGTTCCATACTAACATTTCGTCCAGTTGATAAAGTTTGTCGAACTCATACTGGATCCAATATGGCCCCGTATCGGTTTCACTTGTGAGCCACATATCTTCATTTTCAAGCGAATGCAGGTCGTTGACCAGACCTGATTCGTTGATCGTATTTTCAGGCCCCTGATTTTCGGACTGACTGGAAGCGGTGGCAGTAATATTTTCACCGGCAATGGGAATAGAATAATCTTCGACTGTAAAACTCCAAACCGGACCTTTATAGACTGTGTTATCCGGCGGAGCATTTACTTCGTCAACGCGCCAGAAATACTTCTGTCCGAATTCCAGCCGACCTGTATTATAGCTGGCGGTATTCCGGCCCGGGCCGACTAACAGCGGGCTGCTCATATCGGCACTATTAACATCTTCTGCGGCCATACCCAGGTAAACGTTGTGCGTTGCTGCAAACGGTCCCGGTGTCCAGCTAAGAACCACATTATCTCTCGCAACGTCAGTATCACCATCTTCAGGATTCGGGTCGGTCGCTGGTCCTACAGGCTCACCACCCTCCATCGCCAGTGCAACCTCAGCTTCCGTGAGAGCATTATCATAGATCTGCACATCATCGAGTTTACCGACATAGGTACGATTAGCGGCGGCCATCTGACCCAAATATATGTGAGTTAAATCATAGCCGCTGGACGTATATGCGGCCTCTGAAATTAAATCACCATCTATATATATCCTCGCATAACCATCGCCCCATGTGGCCGCAACATGATGCCATTGAAGGTCACCCAATAATATCGGATTAACAGGAGTAGTGCCGGCGGCACCTTTTGTCGGGTCGGAATGGATGTGAATACTCGGGCTGGCGAAAGCAAAGAACGAAAGCTCACCACCGGACCAAAAATCATTTGCCGATTCGAGATGAACATGCATCTCATTTTCCGGTCCGAAACCGGTGCCGGTAGTATTGTCCCCGGCCCAGAACATCGTATTGATACCCGACGGAACATCGGCATTCATCCAAAACGCCACCGAGCCGATATCCGAGGTTAATCCCATCCGATCAGCCGGTAAAGTCACGTTGCAGCTACCGGGTAATTGTAATGCACCACCTATGATTCCGGTAACCCAGGTCGTACTGCCATTAATGGTACCATCGAAGCCATTACCACTTGAGTCGGCAGCGATAGTTCCGCCTGTCTCGTCAAGCCTGTAGTGAACCACAAGATCGGCAGACGCACTTACCGCCAGGCCGGAGACCAACACAAAACAAGTAAGACATATCAATTTTATACGCATAACCGTTCTCCCTATCAAAGATTTATAATAAATCGACCGGTAACAATTTTTACACCGCCTGCCTTGAACAATTATCTGCCCAGGATAATGTTGCTGGTCTTTCGAACTCCTTCCTTTATATAAAAATAACTTAGCAGGTAAAAATTGTTACCCCGGAGTACACTACACCGAAGGTCTTAATTCATTTTCATAAAAATACAAATACTCACTCCAATAAAAATCACTGTTCGAGAATTGTCTGTTCATCCAGAAAAGCATACAACTGGATGTCATCGATAAAAATCATTCCCGCGCCTCCTGTTGTCTGTGTTCTTTCGAAACCGATTGTTATCTGCGTGACATTACTAAGATCGATACCAAACGACGAAATATCGATATTCCACTGCTGCCACGTCTGACGTATCAGATTATTCGGATCCCCATCGTATAATACTTTTGCGTCATTGAGCTTGACATACATTTGCTCCGTTACAGCGTTATTCGGATCGCCATAGAACCACAAAGACAATATGTCAGGTGAAATTTCCGACCAGTCCCCGCCAACAGATAAATCATCCGTACTCGCGGTCACCTCGGAAAGAGGGGCTTCTGTGTTATCGTAATACAAAGGAGCCGACTTTTCCCCGCGGTGAACAATCTCACTCTCAAGAGAATTTCCCTGAACATAACCCATCGTCGAACCGTTCG
>CAYVXS010000306.1:0-4643 GCA_964454885.1 uncultured Pirellulales bacterium | reverse complement strand
GCAATTTAGGATGTGACCGCACAATCGTCATCCTGGTATATAACCATTTCCCAAAGCTGCTGAAGGCAAATCCACAGAAAATCAGCATTAAGGCCGCCTGCAGATTCCATATCACGAAGGCCAGAAGTAAAAGTATCCTGATAAGGTGTGCGAATGGTTTTTTCCCCATGAGGTATTGATTCAGAACATGCGGGTATCTTATTCTGCTGACCATCAGCATCGCCGTTCCCAGGGCCACGAACGGCAGAGCAAAAATAATCAACACACTTAGCACCGATAGTACATCCATGTGTTTTTGCTGGAATATAATCATGCTCACGACCACTCCCGCTGCGGCCGGCGTCGGCAGGCCCACGAAGTTCATGTGGGCGGACGTGTCCTCCTCGTTTTCGACGTTGAACCTGGCCAATCTGATGGCCGCACAGCTTAAATATGCCGCTGCGGTCACCCAGATAAAACGTTGTATGAAACTTTCGTCACTATAATTAAGCACTATACTCATTTCAGAATCCAGGACTTTCAGCATTAAAAACGCCGGCGCAACGCCGAAGCTGATTACATCGCAGAGGCTGTCGAGCTGGCCGCCGAAACTCGATGTGTTCTGGCTCATTCGGGCCAGTCTGCCGTCGAGCATATCGGCAATCATTGCCAAAAAAATAAAATAACCGGCCAATGAGAAGTGGCCTTTGCTGGTGACAACAATCGCCGCAAATCCAAATATACCGTTGAGAATTGTTACTAACGACGGCAGAATTGTGATGTACCTGAGCCTTTGCTTCCGCATGCGTCGAGGCTTAAACCATCCCTTGCGGGGAATCAATCTCTTTTTTACGGATTCTGGTTTTAATTCCGACATGTCTCATACCTTGCAAGCGGAGTCAGTCCCGCTTTGACTTTGTCGCCTTTCCGGACCAGGCATTCAATCTTATATTTGGAATCACGGACAGTGACATAGAGTTCCGTTCTTGAGCCGTATTTTATCATGCCGAATTTTTCACCGGCGGCCAGCTTATCTCCGGCCCTCGTCTTGCAGACAATCCGCCGGGCTATTGCGCCGCTTATTTGTCTGACGACCAGCCGGTCTTCGGGGCTGTCGGTCCTGGTTAAGCTAAGCGTGTTCGATTCGTTGACACGGGCCGATTCGGGATTCATGGCGTTTTTGTATCTGCCTTTTTTATAGGTGATTTCTTCGACCTTTACGTTACACGGCATACGATTAATATGAGTGTCGAGGATACTTAAAAATATCCCGATACGCAGGGCCGTCCCATCGATAAATCCGTTGTCCCCGGAGATTTCTATGTCGGTTACCCGACCGTCCGCAGGCGCCAACAAAAGACTCATATCGGAAGGGCATGAACGACGAGGGTCTCGGAAGAAGGCCAAAGAAAATACTAAAACACAGCCCAAAACCACTTCTATCAGGATAAAGGCCCATAACGACAGTCCATGGTAACCCTCACCATCCTCACCTGCGAAAGGAAAACCATAAACTGCAAAAAATATCATTGCAGCAAGTAATGCCCCCGGAATGATAACTACCTGAGGCCAGCCATATTTTGTCAGCGGAATTCTCATGGAAATATATGATAAACTCCCGTTTCTGCGTAATCAATAAAAAAGGCCGACCCTGTGGTATCGGCCTTTTGAAGGAGGGTGATGACGTATGAATCTAATTTTTAGTTTTGACTGCTTTCGCAACTAAATTTACCCCTAAGGGGCAATCTGCCTCAAATCTCCGTACTAGCTTAACAACTTGAACTTCCAGTCCCTGTATATATATAGACGCCAAAGGGTCCGAAAAGTTGCGGTTTTTTTTGAAAATTTCAATTTTTTTATAAAAAAAGCGTTTTTTACGCAGGAATCAGATAATAATTTAACGGTCTTAGTCAACTTGTCGCGACTTCATGTAAGTATGGTGGGTAGGATTTTAGCAGATATTAACTACATATAATTCAAAGATTTCTACAACCTTGACGTCCCTGACAAAAGCGGATAATCTCGTCATGCATGTTGCAAAAGACAATTACAATACGAACTGCATTTTTTGTCCTTTTTTTCGGTGTCGGGGCAGCTTCGCTCGGTCTGAGTGTTCTTTGTGAAGATTTATATAAATACTATCAAAATCGCCAATTAGCCCGGGCGGCCCGGCAATCTCTGGAAAAACTTAAATCTCTGAATGATGACTACAATATGCTTCTGGCCCAGTTGGCCGAAGACCCCAACCTTATTAAACGCCTGGCACCGGCCGCCCTTGGCAATGAGCAGCCGGACCCGAACACTGTTTATCCGAGGGCCACGGCCCGCCAGTTGGCCGCCGCTCGCAGGGCATTAACGGACCCTAACCAACAAGAAGAAGAACCGGTGATTCCCGGCTGGCTTAGCCGTTGCAGCGAACCCACGAAACGATTGGCCCTTTTTGTCTCCGGAATTGCTTTGATACTCATTTCGTTTATTTGCTTCAGACCCGCCTCGAATGTGGGAAAATAAGTGTGCCCCTTGCTATCCGAACCAAATCGAATATACTTGTCCTTAATTATAAACTATAAAACTTTCTTAAATTGATTAACAGAGTAACAACAATGGCAAATAATGATAATCAAACGAACGAGGATGTACATCTGGATTTTGTCCGGCAGATTGTAGCCGACGATATCGAAACGAATAAATGGGGCGGCCGGGTAGTGACACGGTTTCCACCTGAACCGAACGGGTACCTGCATATCGGGCATGCAAAAAGCATCTGCCTTAATTTCGGTATAGCAGCGGAATTCGGCGGTCGATGTCACTTGCGGTTCGACGACACGAACCCGGAAAAAGAAGAGCAGGAGTACGTCAATTCCATCATCGAAGATGTCCGCTGGCTTGGCTGGCACTGGGGCGAGCATCTGTATTACGGCTCGGATTATTTCGATAAAATGTACGAATGGGCAATCGAGCTGATTAAAAAAGGCAAAGCGTACGTCTGCGACCTGTCGGCCGAACAGACACGCCAGTACCGCGGTACATTGACAGAGCCGGGAAAGGAAAGCCCCTACCGAAATCGCGGCATTGAGGAAAATCTCGATTTGTTCGAGCGTATGCGGGCCGGTGAATTTCCCGACGGCTCGCGAACACTTAAGGCGAAAATCGATATGTCACACCCGAACCTGAATATGCGAGATCCTGTGATGTATCGCATCCTGCACGCGAGTCACCACCGCTCCGGCGATAAATGGTGCATATATCCGATGTACGACTGGGCGCACGGATTCGAAGATTCCATCGAGACTGTCACGCACTCGATCTGCACCCTGGAATTCGAGAACCACCGTCCGCTCTACGACTGGTTTATAGACGCGGTCAACGAGGAACGCACCGACGACGGCTCCGGCCCGTGGGGCAAAAAGATTCAACATCCGCAGCAGATAGAATTCGCCCGGCTGAATTTGAACTATACCGTGATGAGCAAGCGAAAGCTCCTGCAGTTAGTGCAGGCCGGACACGTTGACGGCTGGGACGACCCGCGGATGCCCACTATTTGCGGGCTGCGCAGACGCGGCTATTCACCCGAGGCACTGCGGGAATTCTGTAAGCGGATAGGAGTCAACAAATTCAACAGCACGGTTGACATCTCGCTTTTGGAACATTGTCTCAGGGAAGATTTGAATAAGACCTCGCCGCGTGTAATGGCCGTGATTAAACCGCTCAAGGTAATCATCGACAACTATCCGGAAGGTCAGGTCGAAGAGCTTGACGCCGTTAATAATCCGGAAGATCCGAACGCCGGCACTCGAAAGGTGCCGTTCTCACGCGAGCTTTATATCGAGCGGGAAGATTTTATGGAAGAGCCGCCGAAGAAATTCTTCCGCCTGGCGCCCGGCCGGGAGGTTCGGCTGCGTTATGCGTACTTCGTGACATGTACTAATGTGGTAAAAGATAATAATGGCAATATTGTCGAGCTGCATTGCACTTACGACCCTGCCACACGAGGCGGGGATGCTCCGGACGGCCGCAAGGTCAAATCCACGCTGCACTGGGTTTCCGCCCAACAGGCACTCCAGGCGGAGGTTCGGCTTTACGATAGTCTCTTTACAAAAGAAAATCCCGACGACGTCGCCGAAGGACAGGACTTTACATCCAGTTTGAATCCGAATTCGCTGGAAGTATTACCTTCATGTATGGTCGAGCCGTATCTGGCGGAGGCGAAGCCGTTAAGCCGGTTCCAGTTCGAAAGATTGGGATATTTCTGCGTCGATCCCGACAGTTCCGAAGGCAAACTTATATTCAATCGCACTGTCGGCCTGCGCGACACCTGGGCAAAAATCCAGAAAGCACAACAGGCATAAATATACTTGTTTATTAATCACCGTTCGTGTGCCGTTACTATCCACTAATAGTTGGCTATCATTTCCTCCCTAGTAGTCTGTAACTTATCAAAAGAAGGCTGTCATTCTGAGTGAAACGTTCGTCCTTCGTAGTAGTACTACGAAGAATGGGAAGAATCTGGGTATCGATAGTCAGATGCTTCGCCAAAGGCTCAGCATGACATATCATCATATTAAGCGTTACATACTACTATAAGGATTTGATTTTATTGTTAGGCAGAGGAAACAGTTGCTCAGATCTTGGCTCCCCACATCCGGCACATTCGGTGTCATACC
>CAYVXS010000305.1:896-4652 GCA_964454885.1 uncultured Pirellulales bacterium | reverse complement strand
GTTTACCGAAAAACAAAAGGATTGGTCTGTGGTGTGGCACGAAGCATAAGATGAAGGGATATACGAGGCTGCTGGAATACGCCGAATCGAATCCTGATGTTCACTGGATTATTGTCTGGAAACAAAAATCGGAAGCCGGACACATGGACGGCGCGACAAATTTCACATTGGTTTCGCAGGAAGTTTTGGTCGAACTGATGAACGCCTCGGATTTTTACCTGTGTAGCGGTCTTTTGTCCCCGTTTTTTATGATCGAGTGGGAAGCGATGGCATGTAATCTGCAGATGGTTATTCTGGATAATGTCAGGAAGGACTTCGTACCTTCGGAAAATCCGAGAGAGGACATCTTTTCATTGGGCTGGGACCGTAAATCAGTCAAAAGGAAATGGGAAGATTATTTATCAAGAAGGGGAATCGAATGGTGAGAATATCGATAGCCGCTCTAATTTATAAATCAAAAAAATTCGCAGACTGGATTTACGACTCGGCGTACGAATTTACTCCTCATCTGAGGCGAAATGAGGCTGAATTTTATTTTGTTGCCAACGATCCCGCGGATGATTTGCTGAAGCACTTACAGCAAAAAGGGTATAAGCATTATGTCAATTACAACGAAGTATTGAGTCAAGAGCAGTTATTCAAAATGGGATATGGGAAGCCCGAATATATTCACCGCGTGTATCGGGGCTGGAATCAGGCGATAATGAAAGCCGAGGGGGAGATTGTTGTCTTGGTCAACAGTGACAATTATTTCTCACCGGACTGGCTTGAAAATTTATTGAAGTACCTTACGCCGCAGACAGTTGTTTGCTCGAAACTTGTCGAGAGAAAGCATCCTATACATGAGATTTTCAAGGGGGCCTATCACGGTGAATTCGGTAACCATCCGGATAATTTCGACAAACAGGCATTTTTGGATTTTTGCAACCTGAAGCGAATAACGGGCATAGAGGAAGGGGGAGCCTATATGCCGTGTATATTTTATAAAGAGGCGGCGATGAAAGTCGGTTTGTACCCGGAAGGAAATATTGCGGGAAAATCTTTTGACGATGTTGTCGATTACGGAGACCGGGTGTTTTTTGAAAGACTCAGAGGTATCGGAATCAAACATATCACCGCTCTTGATTCGCTTGTCTATCATCTCAAGGAGGGTGAAATGGATTCGGCAACTACGGATGAAGTTGCGGTGGAGGATACCCATATAGAAACAAACCTTATTCCAACTGCTTCGGAATTTATTTTCAAAGACAGTAACGTTAACAAAAAGAAAGCTAAAATATTTTATTCCAGGCTCGTTATCGGAAAACCGTCTCCGTATGGAAAGTACAGCTTATGTTTTGGATTTGGAGATAAAGAAAAGCGATGGGAAAATACCATTGCTTTTCCATACACCGAGCCTTTCAAGGAGTTTGTGACGGTTGATCCCCGGGCAAAAGAGGAATTGCTTGTAACAGCCGAAGATATTTATCACGCCTTAAGGAAAGGCTACGACTTTAATGCCGCCTGTTCTTCGTTTAGCCAAAGGAATTTCGGTCCGGTTTCGCGGCCGTCTGTCGCTTTTACCGTGAAAAGTTCTACAACATTGGGCGGGGGGACATTGAATGTATTCGAATATGCAAACTGGCTCTCGGATTTAGGGATTGATGTAGCCGTTTATTCCGACGATGAACCGCCGGACTGGATGGATGTTAAAGGCCGTTTTTATCATATAGAAGATGTTCGGGAACGATACTCGTCAATCACCGAGCCTGTTGTCATTGTATATTCGGTTTTGGAATTGCAGGATTTGCTGTACTGTTGCGATGTGAAGAATAAAGTAATATATCATTTTTGTCAGGGTATAGAGGATCATCATTATTCCACATCAACTTATGAATCCCTGATGGCTCCGAAATCAATATTTAAATTTCTTTATTCTCTGCCTGTGGGACGTATTGCCGTTTCTCCACATATCAGGGATTATTTCAAAAATAATTATAACCAGCAGACAATCGATATATTTAACGGCATCGATATCGACTTTTTCAGATCTCAGCCTGAAAAACACATCGGCAGGGGAATTAAGATTCTCAGCAGCGGCAATCCTAAACATCCGTTAAAGGGAAAGGCCGATATTAAAGAAGCGTTAAGTTTAGTTGCCAAAGCGCATCCCGATTGGAACTTTTCCTTAACGGTCGCATGCGGCGAAAGAAACTTCGATTCGAACTGCTTCGGCAAGGATTGGTGTGAAGTTACGAGCGAGACGAACTATTTCTTCGATACGGATGCCGGCAGACTTAATTGCAGGGTAGAGTACGGATTATCACCGGAGCAGATGCGCCGGGCATATTACGATGCGGATATTTATATCAACTCATCTTGGTACGAGGGCTTCGGACTGCCGTCAATAGAGGCGATGGCTTGCGGAATTCCCCTGATACAGGCGGATAATCATGGATTGGACGGTATTGTTATCAATGGGAAAAACTGCCTTTTAATTCCACCTAATAATCCACGAAAAATGGCCGGAGCTATCGAGTCGCTTATCAGCGATGAGACCCTTCGAGGCGAGCTGATACGAAATGGAATTGAAACCTCGAAAAGATTTTCAAAAGAAAATCAATATCAGATGTTTGTTGCAGGATTCGAGAAAATCCTCGACTGTAGCTTAGATAAAACTGCTGCAGAGAGGAAATTCGATGAGCTGTCTATCGAGAATCCTGTAACCGGGATGAAAGAATCTTGTGAACCTGTTTTTACTGTTCTGGTGCCGACATACAATCAGGCAGAATATATTTCTCATGCCCTGGACAGCCTTATTCAGCAGACATACGAAAATTGGGAAGCTGTTGTAGTCACTGACGGATCAACCGACCGGACACAGGAAATAGTAGATTCTTATATGAAAAAAGACAGGAGAATCAGAATCATTAATAAAGAAAACGGCGGGGTAGGCTCGGCTCTGAATGAGGGATTGAAAAATTCAAGAGGGAAATGGATTTGCTGGCTTTCCTCCGACGATCTTTTCGAGCCTGATAAATTAGAGGTACATCTTAGGGCGATTCAGGAAAATCCCGATATCCGGTTCTTTCATACGAACTATTATGTTCTGGATGGTAATACGAACTGCCGAAAAACGGGCAAATCGGACATGGAGTCTTTTATCCCTCCGAAGGAATTGCAGGTCCTGAAATTTTTTGAAATAAATTACTTCAACGGGATAAGCGTTGTAATCCATCGGGAGGTTTTTGACCGCGTCGGTTGTTTCAATGAGAAATTCCGGTATGGGCAGGATTTCGATATGTGGCTGAGAATCTCCGCCTTATATCCGTCGGTCTTTATTAATAAGCGAACGTGTGCCACACGGATACATCCCGGGCAGGGGACAAAAATTTCGATTGGGAAAGACATTTACGATTCTCCCGGCATTTACGATTCGGCCGTGGCTTGCCTGGAATTTTTAAATTCTCACGAATATCCGGCACTTTTCCCGGCTCTTAATCTTTCAGCCCAGAGAGAAGCTATGTTGGCAATCGGGAGCACATTGAAAGTTCTTTCCAATCCGCTTTCTTTTATTAATCGCTGCGGATATGCACCGGCTCTTATAGACCGCTTGCATGAGTGGTTCACACAACAAGCTTCTTCGGAAGTTAAATCGTCTCTCGGACCGCAGCTTGTTCAGTCACTCAAAAATATGTTGTCAAAAGACCTTTCGGAGGAAATTAAAGCGGCGATAAAAGTGATGTGCGAATCCATGGACAGACCTTTTTCGTATAA
>CAYVXS010000305.1:0-886 GCA_964454885.1 uncultured Pirellulales bacterium | reverse complement strand
AGGGATACGACCCGCTGCAGGAAATGGAACGAAATATAGAAAGACTTCAAAAGGCCGGCCAAACCGAACTGGTCTCAATCACACAGGAATATTTAAAACAAGATTCTAAACAAATAGACAGGCAGGTGAGTGTTAATCAAAATCAGCCGCTGTTTTCTGTTATTGTTCCTACTTATAACCAGGCCGATTATTTGCCCGAAGCATTGGAAAGTCTTCTAAAACAAACCTATGGTAACTGGGAAGCCGTAGTGGTAAACGACGGTTCGACCGACCGGACCGGTGAAGTTCTGAAAAGCTATACCGATAAAGAACAAAGAATCCGAGTTGTTAACAAAACAAATGGCGGTGTTGCTTCCGCTCTGAATGAAGGGATAAAAAACGCCCGCGGCGAATGGATTTGCTGGCTATCTTCCGATGATATGTTCGAGCCTGATAAATTGGAGGTTCATGAACAGACTATTAGAGAACATCCCGATATACGATTTTTCCATACGAACTATTTTGTTTTCGATGAGGTTTTGGGTTCCAAGAGGGAATTGGTCGATGACCCGAGGGACTTTGTCGCACCCGTCGAGTTTCAGGTGCTGCACTTTTTCGATAGAAATTGTGTTAACGGGATTAGTGTTGCCATCCATCGGGAAGTATTCGAGAAGGTCGGCTTCTTCAATGAAACTTACAGGTACGGCCAGGATTTTGATATGTGGCTCAGGATAAATGCTTGTTACAGGTCACATTTCATCGACAAAAAAACCGTTGTCACCCGCTGGCACATAAACCAGGGTATGAGGAGCTTTCCAGAGGCCGGTTCTTATGAATCTTCCCGTGCGTGTATGGAATTCTTAAACTCGCAGAGATTCAACGAGTGTTTTCCTGCAATCGACTTAAA
>CAYVXS010000304.1:0-4664 GCA_964454885.1 uncultured Pirellulales bacterium | reverse complement strand
AAATCAATATCAACACGGCCCCCCGTCATGTTCTGGAGGCCGCTTTTATTTTCGGCGGCGATGAGGTAAAAATCGCCGATGCAATAATACAGAGAAGGCGCATTGAGCCTTTTACGGACATTGCCGACCTCAAAGACGCGCTCAGCAGTTATTCCGATCAAATAACCAAATGCGAGCCGTATATAACAATGAGTAGCTCTCTTTTTACGATAAAAATTACCGCGATCAGCGGCGTAGCGAAGGCCTCGTCGGTCATAGCCATAAGAAAAGAAGGTACTAACGTGATACGAATTGCTATAATCAACAGTTGAATATCGACTATTAGGAGCTAATTAACGGTGCCATCACAAAACTACCTGGGAATATATATAAGCAAAAACACTGCAACAGCGGTTTGTGTCAATCCGCATGGCCGCGGTGAAAAAATTGTCGGCGGCTTCAGCGTTTCGTCTGGCCAGCAGGAGCAGCCGAACATGCAAACCCTGGCAAACCTGATCGCACAGGGCTGTACCGAAAGAAAACTGGAATTCTCGGATGTGGCCGTGGCCCTGGATTGTGCGATGTTCATGCAGCATACGGTTAAAAGCCAGTTCATCGATTCAAAGCAAATCGCCGCAACCATCAGATTCGATACCGAAGAAGCGCTTGCCACAGACATTTCGGATATCGCACTGGCTTTCCAGATAACTTCGATTGACGAGAGCGGCTCGACCCTGACCGTTTTCACCGCACAGAAAAAATTATTGTCGGAAGTAATCCTGTCCCTGCAGCAGCACGATCTCGATCCCATAACCCTCGAGCCGGATGTACACTGTCTTTCAAGATTCATCGACAATAAAACACTATCCGGCCGGAACGAGCAGGGAACCTTATTCGCAATGATTTCCGGCCGCAGCGGATATCTTATCGCCCCCCCGCCGCCGGCCGGAAGTCAACGTAAAGCAGCGATGGTTCGAACTTTTCTGATAGGACCGAAACAAAACAGGACCGAGCTGCTTACAAGGGAAGTACTCATGACATTAGCTCTGGCCCAAAGAGACGAGCCGATAAAGAGCCTGAGAGTGTCCGACTCTACAACGGATCTCGATATCGAGTCACTCAGTGACAGACTCGATATCGAAACCGCTGCTTCGGACCTGTTCGAAGCCCCCCCCGGCGAAATACAAAATATCGGCGAATGCTCGGACAGGATTCATTGTGCAATCGCCTGCGGCGCAGCAATGTCTCTTTACGAAAAAGAGCACAATGTAAATTTTCGGGACGATTTCAGCCCGTACCAGGGCAAAAAAATGAAACTGCAAAATGCCCTGAAGTTTGCCGCTATTTCCGTTTCCATCCTTTTTATCGCAATCGGCCTGTACTTCCAGATACAACTGTTTAAAGTCAACAGGAACAGAAAAGATCTCAGAAACAGACTCTCATATGATTACGCCGCTGTCGCACTGGAAAAGCTCCCGGAGAAAACCACATTCAAACAAGCTGTTAAAGACCTTGGTACGCTGCAAAGAAAAATCGAAGCTCAGAAAAAAGGTCTTGTTGACACAGAAGGGACATCTATATTGTCAAAGCTGACACTTGTTCTTACGGCGTTTAACGAATGTGCCGACAAAACGAACCTTAACTTGAAACGGCTCTCAATTAACACCCAGAGCCAGAATATTACCATTTCAGGTGACACATCCGGACGGTCGCAATCAACATTGCTTTTCAACACACTTCGCAAGAACGGCCTGACTGTTAATACACCGAGCTTCAATACAGTAGGCAGCCGCGACGGCTTTAGCATTACGGTGACACCGAAATAATCGAGGATAGTTTCCATGAACAACATTCACAAAAACCCGATTTTATATTATATAGCAATCCCAGTCTTAATCGGGAGTTGGCCCCTGTTGGTATGGGCGATTTACCTTCCAAAGGCACAGGATGATCTCCAACAGAACCTGACCTTATATGAGAATAAGGCCGTACCTCTTATGATGGAGATATTAAATCTCGACCCCGGCCGGCTCGATTCCGCCGATCCAAACGAAAACACCGCCGAATTCAAATACGACACCGTAGTTGACAGAATCGCCTCTACATGCGGCATACCGCCGAGCAAATGCAAGCTTGACGCCCGTACAATTCAGGAAACCTCCGGCCAGAAGAGCCAAAGTGCAAACGTGTCACTATCGCAGGTTGACATTACGACATTCGCAAGATTCCTTTCGACCATCCAGATGCGATGGCCGAACCTGCAATGCACGAATATCACCCTTACCCAAAAAGCCGGCCTGCCGGATATGTGGGACATCAGCCTGGATTTTAAATATTATTATTAAGCAACATCAATTCCTGCGCCGATTCATTCAGTAAGTTTTGCTTGCCATTCGGCGGCTTTATCCGGCTTGTTCCAGGCTCCATATAGTTCGATTAAATTCCTGATCGTTCTTTTGTGTGCGGATGCTGAAGTTTCAGTTTTTCGATTCTACCGGTAGCTGCTTCAAGCAACAGCAGCTCAGCCTTTTCATAATCTGCTTGCCTGATATATAATATAGCAAGTTTGTGCATAGTTTCTAATGTATCTGGATGATCAAAGCCAAGCTTCTTGGCCTCATCACCCAGTTTCGTCAGACGAGAGCTCGGTGTCCTGGGATCAGTTTCACGAATCACTTGTCGGATGTATTCTATCCCGCTTTCACGAAGCTCTTTTGAACCGAATGGCAGGACACCTGTTAGCAGTACATACAGCAGCACACCCAATGAATAAATATCTGAACGTATGGCGATATCTTCATTGGCCATATCCGCCTGTTCGGGACTCATATACTCCGGCGTACCGAACAACTGGCCTTGTTCGGTAATCAATGTCCGCTCGGTCAATGGTTGTGTAAGAGCCTTTGCCACACCGAAATCAATAATCTTTAGTATAGGTTTGTCATCCACTGTCGAGACGACAATATTCGAGGGCTTAATATCTCTGTGAATAATGTCTTTCTGATGAGCGTGATGAATGGCATTACAGGCTTGAATAAAAAGTCCGAGCCTCTCATCAATCGTAAGCTTGTGACGGTCACAATGTTCGGTTATCGGCAGTCCTTCAACATATTCCATGACAAAATAAGGCCGGCCAGAAGGTGTTATCCATACAATTACGGACGGCCGTAATGGTTCTCTCCATCGGTGCAACCTTATCAGAGCCTCTTGAACTACCTGCAATTCCAAGTAAAAGTATTACGATTGATGTTTTTTGGAGGATACGAATTTTATGTATCATATCAGGCTTCCTTTCCTGTTATTATTAACTTTGGTGCTATTTAATTGTCTCCGTAGAATATCCTAATCTGCCCCACGTTGCTCTTTGTAGTCTCTGTAAATCGTATAAACCGTCCTCGGTCTGCAGCTCGTTTTCGCTTGCTTCTAATAATTCTACAGACAGACCATCACGAAAAGGGATCAGCTTGCGAGGCATTTCAACCGTCTCACGCCCTTTCCATTTCCAGTACTCCGCGTGACCGTCCGCCATGGAGAGCGTGACACCGTCAGCATGGTGTATCGGAGGGGGACTGATCTCATTCCACCTGGGATAAAGATAATTGACATAGAAGCAAAAATATGACATTTGGCCCTCATCTATAAATACCGCACGGTGAGCAGCACCCGGGCTAACGATATCCGTGAGCTTGGCCAGTTTGAGTACTGTCTTGCCGATGCGTTTGCCGGGATCTGTCGGTCTCGTATTCGTTTCCGTCGAGTATGTCCCTTCTGCATCGGAGGCGTTTGCGGCGGCAACGATCGTGTATGTAAATACATGGCCGGCCCGGCCCCCGGGGCAGCGGTAAACATCGATATCTCTGAGGTACGACCACAGGGTACCTTCGGTTAAAGAACGTCCCTTACTGCCGGTTGCCCAGCCTACACGGAATATCTCATGTACATGCGGCGGTTTTCCCATGCTCCACCTACTGCTGCCCGAGGAGATACCCCAGAGAAGACTACTATCGTGTTCGTCGGCGTAGACGAGCCATGCTGTGGTAAGCTGCCTTAGATTACTAAGACAAACCACACGCTGAGCCTGTTCCCGCGCGCTTTGAAGAACCGGCATGAGAATCGCCAGAAGCAGCACAATGATTGCGATTACAACCAGAAGCTCGATTAGGGTAAATCCCGCCCTGTTAGAGAGGCTTTTTTCGACAGGTCTGGTCGAGAATTGCCCACATGAATGATTGAGAATCCTTTTCTGACACCGGCCAAATATCTTTTCCCTGCACATTGCACGTCTCCCTCAGCAAAATATAAACCAGCTTGACCGACCTTATCAATTTCGCTTAATGCAATCTCTCTGCTTAAAATATAAGGCGTCGCCGGATTTAAAACATTGATTGTTTTTTAAAGAATTTCTAAAAAATATGTAGAACTACTTACAAAAAAACACACGTATTAAAAATGAGTGGCGCCCTTGTAGTTTTGCATGGCAAAACGAGACAGCAAGTGGCAAGTATTGGACATTTTTGACCGAAAAATTGCCATTTTTCGTTGTATTAAGGCGGTTTTTGGGTAGAATTATTATTAGCGTGTAGCGGATGGCGTACAGCGGACAGATAAAAAAGTTAAAAGTAAAAAGGGAAAAGGCAAAACCATAACTTAAAAGTCTGAAATCTGTTAGCCCAGGGCATTGTCTA
>CAYVXS010000303.1:0-4688 GCA_964454885.1 uncultured Pirellulales bacterium | reverse complement strand
TTTTCAAAATCATCAGACCATATTATATTATCAATTAAAAATACTGTCCAGCGAAATTTTGAAAAAATACTACGGCCATGATAAAGGAGTCTGTCAAATCGACGACTTATATTCAGTCGAATGGGCATACGTTCCGCATTTTTATTACAATTTCTACGTCTATCAGTATTCAACATCTTTTACCGCATCCACAGCCCTGGCTGAAAAAGTATTGAGCGGAGAAAAAGGTGCCGTCGAGAAATATATCGAATTCTTATCGGCCGGCAGCTCCGATTATCCGATCGAGCTTCTGAAAAAAGCCGGAGTGGACATGACCAGCCCGGAACCATTCAACAAAACTATGGTGGCGATGAATCGTACTATGGACGAAATAGAAGCAATTCTTAAGAAAAAAGACAGATAAAAACAGATACCACAACAGGAATGCTCAATTATGGATTCCGACATACTTGTCGAAATAAAAGATTTAACCAAGGTCTATTCGTCCGGCAGGATAGAAGTTGTCGCTCTTAAGGATATCAATATGTCCTTAAAAGATGGACAATTTCGTGGAATATCAGGACCTTCCGGCTCAGGTAAATCCACCCTGATGAATCTATTGGGCGGGCTGGATACTCCCTCGTCGGGATCAATTAAAGTTAAGGGGAAATTCATCTCCGAGCTGGATCCTGAAGAGCTGGCCCTTTACCGGCGTCATCAGGTCGGTATGATTTTCCAGTCATTCAATCTAATCTCATCCTATACCGCCCGGGAAAATGTCGCGTTCCCCCTCCTTTTCGCCGATGTACCGAAAAAAGAAAGAATTGAACGGGCGGCGGAAATACTCGATATGGTGGGACTATTCGAACGAAAAGACCACCGGCCGGCCGAGCTTTCCGGCGGCGAACAGCAGAGAGTGGCCATTGCCCGCGCACTTATCAATCGTCCGAATATACTTCTTGCCGACGAGCCTACGGGCAATCTTGACAGCAAAACATCAGGCCAAATTGTGCAAACGCTTTCTGACCTGAATAAAAACCGGGGACTTACCGTCGTTATGATATCGCACGAAGAATCTTTGTTGGCACAATACGCTGATGACGTTGTACATTTGTGTGATGGGAAAATAGTTGAACAGGAAATTAGTAATTAACAAACAATGAGATTTTCCGATTACATTGAACAATCATTTTCAAACCTTCGGAAGAAAAAACTGCGCACTTTCCTGACAACGTTCGGAGTCGTGATTGGAATCGGAGCTTTGGTATGCATGTTCGCGTTCGGCCAGGGAATGCAGAGAAATATTACGGACAACTTCAACAAACTCGAGCTTTTTAATTATCTCGGTGTTTTTCAACGTTCCCGGGACGGCCAAAGAAATCAGGCCCCGCAAGACCCCAACAAACAGGGAGAAGCAGCCCCCCGGATTCGTAACCTGGATGATGACTTCTTACTCGGGCTTACTAAAATCGAAGGCGTGGAATGGGCATTCCCGGAAATACGCTTTCCCGCCATGATCCGATACCGGGAAGAGGAAGAATTCAGCCTTGTCCAGGTCCTGCCCGCCAAAATATGCCGGTCGGGGATAGTAAAATTCAGGGCCGGGACATTTTATACGTCTGACGATGAAAACTCCCTGATCGTAAGCGATTCACTGTTGCATCGTATGGATATAAAAAAGCCGGAAGACGCTATCGGCGAAAAAATAGAAGTTTCTACGCTGGCAATCGATTTCAGCCTCGACAATATCCCGAACATTTTATCTTTTCTCCGGGGGCGGGGCCTGCCGTTTTCCAGACAAAACTACACTTTTACCATAGTCGGTGTAACCGAACGAATGGGGATGGGCGGTACGACGCTCATGCGCAGTGACGTTTACATTCCACACGGCACTTCCCAAAAAATGAAGAAACTCCCCCTGACGAACATCTCGGATCTTTTTACCTCGACTCAACAGACACAGGGTTATTCCGCCGTCGGGATAAAACTGACTTCGCCTAAATATGTCGAGCCTGTCAGGAAACAGATGGAACAGATGGGTTTTAATACTTTCTCGTTAATGGACCAGTTCGAAGAAATTAAAACGGTTTTTATTTTCATGGATTTATTTTTATTTGCGGTCGGAATGATTGGCATCGTAGTCGCATCATTGGGAATCATCAACACGATGACCATGTCGATCCTGGAAAGATATAAGGAAATCGGAATCATGAAAGCCGTGGGAGCAAGCAATAAAGACGTGAAAAAAATATTCTTCTTCGAATCGGGAGTCATCGGTTTTATGGGAGGCGTTTTCGGACTCGCCCTCGGATGGATAGTAAGTGTGATTATCAATTTTGTTATAAACGGCATCGCAGTCGGGCATGGAACACCCAATATGAATTACTTCAGCTTTCCATGGTGGCTCTGCCTTGGGGCGATTGTTTTTTCGATATTTATCAGCCTGATTGCCGGTATTTATCCGACACTGCGAGCGGCCAAAGTCGATCCAGTCGTGGCCCTGCGACACGACTGATAATTTTAATATCGCATTTAAAAACAAAAGACATATACTTGATTTGCTCATGCAATATGTTATGATATATATTGAAATTGAAGATTGAGTATCTGGTGTAAAATGCGTAATCTAACTCAGATACATATTGAATTAATCCCAAATCAAATATGGGGCGCCTTGTGCTGTAGTATTAAGGACGGCAGAATATCCGGCTCGACAAATAATAAGACAGACCGTTCATTGGTGATGCGGTATCGCCCGGCCTTTACATTGATTGAGCTTCTGGTGGTTATCGCGATTATCGTCCTACTTTTCGCGTTGCTGCAGCCGGCGCTTTCTCGTGCCAAGGCGAAGGCGAGGGAAATATCATGCCTGAACAATCTAAGGCAGCTGCAGACCTGTGCAAAACTTTATTCCATGGACTATGACGGTTTCCTGCCGCCGAACCGAAACGTTTATTACATCGACACTCAAACACCATCGGCCGGATACAGCAACGATATGACATGGTGTTCCGGGCTTGCGCCATACGATACAACAACCGACAATATCGAACACGGCGTACTCTTTAAATACAACACATCGACCGACATCTACCGGTGTCCATCCGATATGTCAAGGGTAAGAACACAGGATGGACAAGTTCTGAATCTCCGGCGGACTCGCAGCTATAACATGAGCCAGTCAATCAATGGTTTGCCGTATCCCGGCGATTCCGAACCTCTGCCGAGCTTTGCCAAGGAATCCGATATCGACGGTCCGGCGCCATTTGAGCTGATCTTTTTCGCCGATGTCCACGAGGACAGCATTTTAGATTCTCACTTCGGGATCCCGCCCCGAGGCTGGAGATTCGGGGAGACACCATATCGATGGTGGGACCTACCGACCGGTCGTCATTCCCAGGGGGGCAACTTCTCATTCGCCGACGGTCACGTCGAGCACTGGCGATGGGCAACACCGAAGATATTCACGGAACTCGGCCAGCTTGTCAGGCAGGACGGGGAAATCGAGGATTTTTTGAGGGTCCAGCGAGCTGTCAAACCTGATACGAACTGATTATTTATTCATCACGACTCGCCTTTAACAATCCCGAGTGACATATAATCCGGCTGTGCGAAAAATGACGTCAAAATTGCTTTTCGGCCTATTGCAGAGAGTCAAAAAACCTCCCGAATCTTGGCTGGCATTTATCGGTAATATCGAACGAGCCGATGATACCTTTGGCTTTTCCTACGATAGAATCTCTTTCCACAAAACCGAAATATCTCGAATCCTTGCTGCAGTCCCTGTTATCTCCCAACACAAAATATTTTCCGTCCGGGACCACGATCGGCCCGAAATTTCTTCTCGCCCGGATCGAAGGGACACTCATGATTACATGAACATTGCCATCCAAATCTTCCATGGCAAAAACGGACTTATCAACGAGCTGGTTGGGCAGAGACTTTTTATAGCTCAAATCGATGCTCTCATAATCGAGTTTTTCGCCGTTCAAATAAATTATATTATTCCTCATTTCAACTTCGTCGCCGGGCTGTGCGATTATTCTCTTGACCAGGCGTGTTCCGTCATCGGGAGAAAAACAGATAACTATATCCCCTCTTTCAGGATTTGACCATCTGGCAAGCCGATGCATTGTCAGAGGGAACCTTAAATCATACGCCAATTTATCAACGTATATCAGGTCTCCTTCCAGAATGGTCGGATTCATCGAACCGGAAGGGACCCAATTCCAGTCCGCCAGGCTTGATTTAACCGGTATGACTATAAAGATAATGATGAAAACTAAAAGCCGCCACTGAATCCAGAACCTGTAGATATAATTCTTTATCTTTAGTTTTTTCATTTGTTCCTCCATCAATAATATCGACGGAAATCGCTTTTTTATACGCTAAAAGTCTATTTAAGTTCCCCACAAATACCAGAATTTCCGAGAAATCATATATTGACATTATAACGTAAATATGTTAGAAAAGCAATACTTAGACTTAGATTTAAGCAGGCGGCCCGGTACGACAGAAATCATCAGTTTGAATAAAGATGAATCAACATTATTTCAATGTTGATATGTTATAGGGCAGAGGGAAATATAATGCGAGATGGGCAGAAAACCGAAACAGAATTGCGAGAGGAAATAAATTCCTTGCGCAGTCGTATTGCTCAACTTGAGCGGGCGGGAAGTGAGAAGAAAAATAAACAGGATTTTGTCTCC
>CAYVXS010000302.1:0-4690 GCA_964454885.1 uncultured Pirellulales bacterium | reverse complement strand
CGTCTGGTTTGCAATAATCGCCATACTCAATTATTGGGTGATATACATGCTCACCGAGCCTATCATAGAAACGTCCCTGATGTTTTTCATATTGCTGACGTTCTATTTGATTTTCAAACGCTCGAATTTATGTTACGTTGCCGCATCCGTAGCCACGATGGTTCGTTATGAGGGTGCGGCGTTGATTCTCGCTGCTTTCGTTATGGATATGATATACCGCAGGGACAAGCGGGAGCGGATCCGGGCGTTTGTGTATTCGGCTTTGGCGACTGTTCCTTTGGCAATCTGGCTGATGGGGCTTTTCCTCAACTGGGACCCGGAGAAGGGCAATTACCTGTCCGTTTTCACGAAAGATTATGCGACGGCATTTACGGAACCAGTTGAAGACAGGACCGGGATTGCTATGCACATGCGGCTTCTTTGGGAGGTCGGATTCCGCTCATTGTTATTAGTAAAAGGGGCCGAGGCGATACGAATACTATTCGGCTTGAGTAAAATTATCGCCGGGTTCGGTTTTGCTTTCGGGGTATTTTACGCCCTTTTGAAGCGGCAGTGGAAAATATTGGCCCTGCTGATATTTTTTGTACCGTACTTTTTGCTGCACGCCCGCTATCCATATCCATTACAGAGATTTCACACAACAATTTTCTGGATTGCTTTGTTGATATTCCTGTTTGGATTGCAGGGCATCTGGAATCTTATCAACGGCGATGGGCGCGTGCCCAAAGTAATTGTGGTTGTTTTACAGGCTGCGTTGGCGATTCTATCGATGATTTGGGTTATTTGGCTCATTCCTGAAATGTCAAAGGCTTCTGTGATCAGTCCCGTATCCGCATATTTACCCTGGATAGCAATGGTGCTGGGCGCTCTGATTTTTGCCGGACATATTTATGTCTATAAACCGAGGCGATGGATGAAAGAGCTGACTATATTTGCAATTTTTTGCTTGGTTATCGTATCGAACCAATTTTCCCTCGTCCGCCTTGTCGGTGACGGACAAAGGGACAAGGAGTTCAAGCAGTTGGCGGACTGGTATATTGCCAATGCTAAACCCGGTGAAAAGATGGGGGTGTATATGTATCAGGTAGTGGGGATATATGCCCAAAAGTACGCCGACGATATAGTTGCTTTGCCGCAGGCCGATAGCCCCCAGGATTTTATCGAAGCCTGTTATAAAGAAGGTCTTACTTACGTTGTCTGGGCCACGCGGGAGGGATTAAGAAATGACAGCGTTCGTTACCGCCGACTCGGATTGGATAAAAATATCGCTCAATTGAGGAACCTTAAAAGCGTCCCACCCTATCAGTTTGTAACGCAGGTTGGTTGGGACCGCGGGTATGTAAACATTTTCCGGCTTCTTCCGCGGAAACCTGTCCCCGACCCCTCCGGGAATTGAGCAGGATATGTTTAAATAACTGCGACGACTTGTTTGATCTCGGGAATTCTTTCCTTTAGTATCCTTTCGATTCCCATTTTCATTGTCATTGTAGCGCCGGGGCAACCCTGGCAGGCACCCTGCAGGCGGACGTTAACGGTATTATCCTCGTCTATTCCGACCAGCTCGACGTCACCGCCGTGGCTTTGCAGACTGGCCCGGATAGTCTCGATTGTCTCTTTGACCTTTTCCTCGATTGTTTGTTCGCTGTTCGCATCGCCGCAACCGCATTCTTCGCACATAAGAATCTCCTTTTAATAATTTGGAGTATGTTATTCAATTGTCAGATTATATCATAGTATCGAATATTAACCAGTAATTATTTTGTACGTGTTGAAAATGCGTTTGTTTGCATTTAATCGAGTATTCGACGAATTACACATGTCGAAATGTTGAAAAAGGGGCAATTTTATATCATCTGTATAGTGTTCAGTGATATTTCGGGCTTTTTTTATTGGTTCAGTCGATTATTCCTGTATTTGTTCCCACCAGAGCCTGGGATAATCCTTTCCTTCATCAATCCACCAGATGTCTTCGCAACCTTATCTATATGTTGAAAAGTATATCCCCCCTCGCTTCGCTCGGACAAGGTGTAAAAGAACAAAGCCCAAAGGGAAAATCCAGACGATGGAACACTCAGCGACATACCCGAAAACCGATGTCGGTGTAGTTGGCGTATGGGATACCGTCGCCTCTGATCGAAATAGCACAGTCGGAGTCGAGGCTGTACCAACCACCGCCGCGGAAAATACGAGAGTTCTCTGAGCCGGTGCTTGTCCACTCAGATACATTACCTGCCATATCACTCATTCCATAACCATACTGCCCATAGCTGCCCACAGGGGTAGTGCCATCTGGATTCTCTGAATCCCTGTAGTTAGCAATGCCCGGTTCTATGGTTACACCGCAGCCATAGATATATGTGTCGTCATAATCGGCAACCGCCTGCCATTGCTCTTCCGTAGGAAGGTAATAGTTGTAGTAGCTGGCAAAGGCCATAGCCCCATACCAGCTCACGTATGTCACGGGGTGGTTGCCGAAGCCACTATCAACGATGAATGCTCCTTCGTTGTAACGAATACGTGCGGCTCCACCGTTGGTTGCTCCTGCGCCGGTCCATCCTGTACCATCAAGTTTATAATAAGACTGTCCGACATAATCTTCGCCGCTATTCAAACCATTTGCCCCTTCGACTTTAGTGCCGTCTAACGTAATGTCGCCGGAGGCCAGGGCTGCATTAAGGAAATCGCAATACTGGGCGTTGGTGACCTCGTATTTGCTCATTTGGCCGTAAAAGTTTGGATCGTTTATATCCACAAACACCAGCGGCATATTCGGCCCAGGCTCCCAAGCTAACCGAGGGTAATCGTATCCATCCCACATCTTCCAGATGTCATTGGGACCGTTCACCGTCTCCCCCACAAAATCCCATCCGGCGGACATAAACATATTGGGATCCATCATCTCGGACGTGGTCTTGCCCTCACCGCCGTCGCTTATTGTCTGACCGCTGGTTTCAATATCCCAAAACGATGCATTCACATCAGGATTGTATCCCACCCAATTACTTGTAAAACTAATTAATCCACCATCAAGTTTCGTCCCCGACACTATTCCTGTAGAGTAGCAGTTAGTGACGCTATTACCGGGTAAGAGAGTACCTACAAGACCACCAACATAATAGTTGCCATTGACATTTGTACGCGAATAACAATTCATAATATTCGTAAAGAAACGACTAACGTTGCCAATCAAACCACCAGCAGTGTCAACTGATCCATAACTGGTAACCGAGCCCTCAGAAAAGCTTTCCAGTATTACCCCATCAGAACATGAACCTATCAAACCTCCAACGGAACTTTTACCCATTACATTACAGAAAGCAGAACATGCAATAACACTGCTCTCATAACAAAATCCGACAAGCCCCCCGACTTCATAGTGCCCGACTACATGACCTCGTATAATATGACAAGAACTGACCATGCCATTCTGTAAAAATCCCACCAAAGAACCCACATAATTTGCGTTCTTAGCTTCAATATTTGTCCCAACTAAAGTAAGATTGCTGATTTCAGCATGTGCATTAGAAACATATCCAAAGAGACCTATCGCATCATTTGAATCTGAATTACAGACAAAGCTCTTAATACAATGCCCATTACCATCAAAAACGCCAGTGAAATGTGCAAATACATTTGGATCAGCATATGGTGCGATGACGGCTTTGTCGAAAACCTTTCCGCCTGGCAGATTCGGGTCCAGGTCGATATCAGCAGTTAGAATGAAGTTCTTATCATAGTCTTCAGGACTCTCGCCGAGTAGTATTAAGTCGTCGGCCGTAGAGATCTGGTACGGATTGTTTGGCTCTCCAGTTCCGCCGCTGTATTTGGCAGCAGCTGGTTCAACTTGCGAATAAGTCCGGAAGTGCCAGTCGGAATTGGGAGACTCCTGGGCTAAGACATATCTACTTCCGCGTTCATAGCTGTTCGAGCTATATTTCCAGCCGAATCGCGTAATGCCCATGTCGCGAACCTTCAATTCATAAATCTGTTCGGGTACGAGAGACACTGCCTCCGAAAACTCAAATCGCAGCAGACCGTCAAAACCATCCTCAACATATCGCTCGGCTGATGCCAGAATATTTTCACCTTTGGTAATTTCGACAGTCAGTGTGTCGTCACCTCTACCGGGGCTTATAGTAAGAATATCAATCTCCACGGCCGTCAGGTTAGGGCGGGCCGGCGTGAACGTCTGCCACATAACGGCCCGGTCTTCGGCGACGGGATTTAAGTGCGTCCATCCACCGGCCCACTCCGGAAGGTTGCTCTGGTCAATCTGTTCAGTGGCGGTAGTATTTCCTGCCAAAGTAAAACATAGTGTTACTGCAATTGTGTGTAAAAGGAATGTCCCCCATGTTTGTGAAATTCTTGACATGGTCATTTTCCTTTCCTCCGTCCCCTGATTTCAGGACTTGTTGAACTAATGGATAGTATACTGGTTTCTTTAATGAACTTAGGACCTACTCCAACAGGATGATACCGCAATCACCGTCGATATATAATATATCAGAAAGAGTTCATGAATATCAATCATAAAGGAGCTCCGATTAGTTTATGAATACAGCCTCTAATATATTATCCTTAAATCTCACAAATTTAATAAAAGGTGCAATTAATCATTCCGAATATGTAGAATTCATCCCAAAACCTCTTCCTACTGCGATTTGCTGCAAATTCCGTGGATCTGCGTTGT
>CAYVXS010000301.1:0-4698 GCA_964454885.1 uncultured Pirellulales bacterium | reverse complement strand
CCGTCATAATCTGTGCGCCAAGCTCCTGCAATTCATCCGGCGCACAGCATACGACAATCTTCTTGCTCCTGCAGGGTCTTCTCGGCAGTTTATTCTGAAGCTGGTCCACAATAGTGCGATTGACGCGCGTCGCAAGATGTTCCTGTACGGGCGTGATCTTTTCTTCCCGCAACAGTTTCTCGATCTCAATCATGATCGGCCAGATCATGTGTATGTAAACGGAATTCGCGGGGATGCCTTTCTGTAAAGCTTCCTCAATTACCGACCGGCATCCTTTTCTGTCCCCTCGTAACAAAGGTTCCAAATAGCGTGCTAAAACATCTTGTTCTACCATAATAAAATCTCCGAACATCATTTTAATTTCAGGCCTCTTGTACTTATGGAAACAAGAGGCCTCAGTTCTTCCCAAAATGTTAATTTGGGCAACTTCAACCAACGGGTTATATACCTATCGGTGGACCTTTGAGAAAAACTTTAGTTAAATTGGATAAAATAGAGTATATAGAAAAAATATTATCTATAAATGTGGAATTACTCTAACTTCTTATTACACAGCGAGTTATAAATTATACAATCTTTTACAAATAAAAATAAAGATTATTTTAGGACCATAACCGGTTTATGTCTGAAGAAACTTGAAATGATTGATTCGTCTCAAAGTTTGATTTTAGAGTGGACAAGAAAAATATAGAACATATTCGATTGCAACCTGATTCAACATAAAAAACCATAATATAATAATGTTGAATATCAAACGCAGCCGGATGGATTGTCAATTAATGTCTTTTTGCAGCTTGTACTCGACGGAATCGACCAGGGCCTGCCAGGAAGCTTCGATGACATTCTCAGAAACACCGACAGTGCCCCATATAGAATGTTTGTCCCTCGATTCGATTATTACCCTGACGCGGGCCGCCGTGCCGGCACCGGCATTGACGACGCGAACTTTGTAATCAATCAAATGGACTTCCTTAAGAGACGGATAGAAATTATTCAGTGACTTTCTCAAAGCGGCGTCAAGCGCATTGACCGGACCGTCACCTTCACCGACAACGTGCTCGACCTGGTCCCCCACTTTGAGCTTGACGGTCGCCTCAGTGACAATCTGGCCGCTTGCACGTTTTTCCACAGTTACATGATATTTAATCAAATCGAAAAACGGCTTATACGAACCGATTATCTTTTTTATTAATAAATCGAAGCTTGCATCCGCGGATTCGAACTGATAACCCTGGTTCTCAAGCTCCTGAACACGATTGAGTATCTTACCCGCCAATTCCTTGTCTTCGGCAATCTGTGTTTTTTCAAGCTTGTCTAAGACGGTAGATCTGCCGCTCAATTCCGAAATAAGAAAACGCCTTTCGTTTCCGACAAGTTCCGGTGCAATATGTTCGTAAGTTCGCTTGCTTTTGCGCAGTGCATTCACATGTAACCCGCCTTTATGTGCAAAAGCACTTTCACCCACATAAGGCATATTCATAACCGGTGTCAAATTACCTATCTCGATAATATAACGGGAAACCTCCGTCAGAGTTGAGATTTGCTCGCTGTTTAGAACCTTGAAGCCCAGTTTGAATGCCAGGTTGGGCACGAGAACACACAGGTTGGCATTACCGCATCGTTCACCGAGCCCATTAATTGTACCCTGGACATGTCGTACCCCGGCTCGTACAGCGGCAAGAGTATTGGCCGTCGCACAGTCGGTATCATTGTGGGTATGGATACCAATAGTGACTGTCCCGAACTGCCTGCAGACGGCATTGGTGATATCATACACTTCGTAAGGCAAACAGCCGCCGTTGGTTTCGCAAAGCACGAGAACATCAGCACCGGCCTCTGCGGCAGCGGACAGGACTTTCATAGCGTATTGGGGATTTTCCTTATAACCGTCAAAGAAATGCTCGGCATCGAAAAATGTCTGAATGCCCTTTTTTTTAAGATACTCTACGGATTCGGCACATATTTTTAAATTATCTTCAAGCGAACAACCTAATACATCCGTTACATGCATATCCCACGTTTTACCGACTAACGTAGCTGCCAGTGTCCTGCACGAGAGAATTGAATTGAGCGAGAGGTCATCCGAAACCGACGAATTGGCTCTTCGCGTATTACCGAATGCGACAATTTTAGAATTTTTCAGATCCAGCTTTGCAGCTTCTTGAAAAAACTTCATTTCCTTGGGATTGGAACCGGCATATCCACCCTCGATATATCCGATTCCCAGCTTGTCAAGACACTGGGCGATTGCGATTTTATCATCGAGTGAAAAACTCACGCCTTCGGCCTGCATACCGTCACGCAGAGTTGTATCGTAAAGCTCTATTTTTTCCATCGACATAACCGGTAGTTTCTTAACCTTATGAATTCAAAGAAATCAGATATTATTCTAATATTATATTGATGAAAAGTACAAAAATAACTGCTCAGAAAACAGGAATGACGGATATTAACAGAAAAATGCATATTTTTCGAAAAAATGGTGATTAAAAGTATGTCTTATAGTATATTGCGAGGTTCGTATATAATTTGGAAACAATCGCACATTACAGGATAAATCTAAGATGATTCTTACACAAATATTGCAGCCCAACTGCGTAAAAGTTCCGGTCGAAAGCAAAAATAAGGAGGCTGTAATAACTGAACTTGTGGACCTGCTCGATGCACAGGGATTATTGTCAGACAGAGACGCGGTTCTGGATGCGGTCATGACACGCGAGCGAACACAAAGCACAGGAACCGGTGCCGGAATAGCCATTCCCCATGGAAAATGCAAAGCAGTTAAAGAGCTTGTCATGGCAATCGGTATAGCACGTGAACCGATCGAATTTCAAAGTATCGACGGCAAGCCGGTAACAATTTTAATTCTGCTGGTTTCACCGGCCAACCAGGCCGGGCCTCATATTCAGGCTTTAGCAAGAATAAGCAGACTAATGCTGAATGAGGAATTCAAAACCAGACTCGGAAATGTAAATTCCGCCGAGGAAGTGTACAAGCTTTTAAGCGAACAAGAGAACAAGTAAGACTCTACTTGGCTTCCCAAAGAATCAGTCCCATCTCATACGGATTAGTCAAATCGGGATGTTTCGGCAAAATTCTAACCGTTACACCACGCTGTCCGGTCTCACTGCAGGGCATCGAACCGACAAACCAGTGTTCGCCTTCCTGTTCCGCGACTTTTTCATAATCCATCCGCACGGCCGAACCGTCTTTTATATTCTCCCAGTTGTCAACCGGACCATGATACAGCTCAACCGACACATCGTTCGGATTTATTTTCCCGAGTTTTATTCGTGCCCTGATAGACAACAGAGATCCGACTTTAAGAAGGGGTTGCTTGGGATTGACTTCCTGCTGTCCCTCGTCGTTTTCGACTGCCATAATCACATCCGATACGGCAAGTTCGGGCCAGTCATTCTTCATCTGGGCTTTCCAGTTCGAAAAAGCCTTGGCTTTGGAACATTCTTCCGTATTCAAATAGCGCCATTTTGCGGCTGAAGGCTGATAAAATCTCCGCGTGTATTCGGCGACCATTCTGTGCGTATTGAACCGCGGCGCTATCCACTTGATAGAATTCTTCACTCTACGAATCCATGCCCGCGGGAGATTGTCCGCCGAACGGGTATAGAAAAGCGGGATAACTTCATTTTCCAGCATATCATAGATGGCCTGAGACTCCACCACGTCCTGATAGTCAACATCATCACAATTGTCACCGGCCCCGATAATCCAGCCGCCCTCCGGCGTATAACCTTCACACCACCAGCCGTCGGCAGTGCTCATATTCAATATGCCGTTAACCGCCGCTTTCATGCCGCTCGTTCCGCTGGCCTCCATCGGTCTGCGGGGATTGTTCAACCAGACGTCAACTCCACTGACTAAGAACCTCGCTATATCGATATCGTAATTTTCCAGAAAAACTATACGGCGTCTGACACTGTTTTGGTTCGCAAAATGTACTATCTGACGAATTATGTCTTTACCTTCCGTATCTTTCGGATGAGCCTTGCCGGAAAATATGATCTGCATCGGCCTGTTACTGTCGTTCAGCAGTTTCATAAGCCGGTCCGGATTTTTCAACAAAAGATTGCCTCTTTTATAACTGGCAAAACGCCTGGCAAAACCGATTGTCAGAGCTTCGGAATCAAGAACCTCTTCGGCATGGTTCAGTTCGGTATGATATGTGCCTCTGCGCTGCATCTGGGCCTTGAGCCTGTTGCGAACAAATACAATTAGCTGCTCTTTACACCTTTTGTGTATCTGCCAGAGCTCTTCGTCGGGAATCTGGTCGATAGATTCCCAGATAGTTTTATCCATCGCCTCATCCGCCCAGTTGGGCCCGAGATATTTTTCATAAAGAGAACCGAGCTCATCCGAAATCCAGTTCCTTATGTGGATTCCGTTCGTAATCGAAATTACAGGCACCTCGTTTAGAGGCGTTCCCGGCCAAAGGCTGCCCCATATTCCCCGTGAGACCTCTCCGTGCAGCTTACTTACGCCGTTCGAATAGCTGCTTAAACGTAACGCCAAAACCGGCATCTTGAACGGTTCGCCGTCATCGTCGGGAAGAATTCTACCCAAAGCCAAAAAACGCTGCCTGTTAATACCGAGCTTCGGGAAATATCCGCCGAAATATTTATCCATCAATTCCACACGGAATTCATCGAGACCCGCTTTAACGGGCGTATGGATTGTAAA
>CAYVXS010000300.1:0-4699 GCA_964454885.1 uncultured Pirellulales bacterium | reverse complement strand
GCAGGATCGGCGGGTGAGTATAACGTGGAAACCAGCTCGTTGCCTCTATCGACCGCAAGGGTATATTGAGTCAGGTCGTTCGTGCCGATACTGAAGAAATCGACGTCTCTGGCAAGTGTAAAGGCAGTCAGTGCGGCCGACGGGGTTTCAACCATTATGCCGATCTGGATGTCCCTGTTGTAGTCGATGGATTCGTCGGCGAGGTCTTCCATGACGTCGTGCAGGATCATTTTAGCCTGCATCAGCTCGTGGCGATTCGTAATCAGCGGGAACATTATTTTCACCCTGCCGAGCACCGAGGCACGCAGTATCGCGCGCAACTGAGTTTTGAACATCATCAGGTTCTGCAGACAAAACCGAATGGACCGCAGTCCCAGGAACGGATTAGGCTCGGGTGCGAAACGTCTTCTCTGGGTGTATTTGTCCGCACCGAGGTCGAGAGTCCTGATAACGACCGGTCTGTCACCGAAAACTTCCACCGTCCGGGCGTAAGCCTCATATTGCTCCTGTTCGGTCGGGTCTGTGTCGGAATTGAGATATAAAAATTCCGTTCTGTATAATCCTATGCCGTCCCCGCCTTTTTCCAGGATGACATCAGCTTCTTCCGGAAACTCGATATTTCCCAATAAGGTGATCTTCGTCCCGTTACGGGTTACGGCGGGTTTTTCCCTTATCGTATCGAGCTTATGCTCAAGCTCTTCGTATTCCCTCGAGTACTGGAAGTATTGCTCGGTAGTTTGCTCGTCCGGATTGACAATAACTATTCCGCGATTGCCGTCAACAATTACGGTATCACCTCCGCTTATCAGCGAGGTCAGGTCCTCGAGCGCCACAACGGCGGGAATCCCGAGAGACCGGGCCACAATCGCCGCGTGGGACGTTCTTCCGCCGGCATCGCTGGCGATACCCTTGACGAATTCCCTGTCGAATCCGGCCGTCTGGATCGGGCTCAGCTCCCGCGCGATTATTACGACTTCCTCTCTCAGGTGCTCTACGTCCTCGCGCTTTTTACCGAGAAGATGCTTGAGCAAACGTCTTTCAATATCGTAAATATCGGCGGCCCGTTCGCTGATATAAGCGTCTTTGACCTTGGTAAAATGCGCAGCGATGTCCCGAAGGGTGCTGGACACGGCGTATTCAGCCGTCACCAGATCGGTTTGAACCAGGTCGGTGATTTTCTTTCGCAGGCTTCTGTCGTGCAGGAAACGCAAATGCACGGCAAAAATATCTTTTATCTTGCTGGATGTCTGGTCCTGTGCGGCTTCGTACCGCTGCAACTCGTCGATGGCTTCCTTAAAGGCGTTTCTGACGCGACGAATTTCATCCGCACGCTGTTCGGCACCTATTAACCGGCGGGGGATGAGGTAATCCTCGGAATCGATAACCAGGGATTTGGCAATGGAGATGCCCGGTGAGACAGCTATTCCCTTTTTGATTTCCATTATGCAACCTTCATATCGATCCGACAAATACCAATAAACGGCTATTGTCCCGGGAGTGGTTCATCAAAATGCTTCTGTTCCACAAGCTCAGACAATGCATTAACCGCCTGCTGGGCATCTGGGCCTTCGGCCCTAATTTTCAGCTTACTACCGCAGGTCGCAGCGAGCATACTAATCTGCATAATACTCTTGCCGTCCACACTTGTATCGGCGTTGCTGACGGTGATATCGCTTTCGAAGCGATTTGCTATATCGACAAACTGCATAGCAGGGCGCATGTGCAACCCATCCGCGTTTTTGATCTCAACTTCCGTTTCACAGACCACCTTTTCCAACGTATTTTCCCCTGCCTGTTTGTTCAATAACAGCCCCTCCATATTAACGCCCAACGAAACCGAATTAAACCGGGACATTACAATATCCGGCGAACGACTATAAAGACATTTCCTCGTCAGCCTCTATGAAAAGATCTTTAACCTGTTCGACGTCGCTGCACTGCCTCAGAAATTTCCGGAATATTTCCCGCTGCAAATTCTTGAATATATGCTCCATCGTAATTAAATGCTTGTCCGGATCTTCTTCAGGACTAATCAGAAGGATTACAGAATGCACCGGCTGCTTGTCGAGAGCTAAAAAATCAATCCCGGCACCGCTGAGCCCAACTACTCCAATCACATCCTTGACGGATTTATGCTTTACATGAGGTATGGCAACACCTTTGCCCATTCCTGTGCTGGCTTCATTTTCTCTTTTAATAATCGCCCTGGCGATATCTTTAGAGATGCCTTTGCCCAGCTTGCCCGCCTTTTCAAGTGATAAAACGAGTTCTTTTATTACATCGTCCCGACTGGAAGCCTGCAATTGGGCAACAGTCGCCTCAAAACAGATAAAATCTGCGAATTTCATTTTATTTGTCCCAGGTTATTCCATACAATTCAACCGCTTCAACAAACAAATTTGAATGACAGATAAACATTTTAAGCCAGTTCTACGGATCCTGTGTGTTTATCGTCTCGTTCTTTACTCTTTACCCGTCTTAGCTGCCTCTCAATTTTATGAACAGCCATATCGATACACCGGTATGCGTCTTCACCTGTTTCTGTACCGACAAAGACTTTACTGTGCTCGGCCCGAGCTATGATTTCCACGTTTGTACTTCCGCCCTTACTGCCGTCGATGACTACTTCAACCTGATTGATGCTGTTGTAGTACTTCGGGAGCTTTGAAGTTTTTTCTTCAGCGTGCTTTCTGATTGCCTGCGTGATTTCAATATGTTTACCACTGATTGTAAAAAGCAAAATGATTCTCCTTAACTATTCTGTTCTAATTCCGATAATACCAGTAATTACGTTTAACTCACAAACCAGACTACTACACAACCGCTTTTACCCGCTCCTTTTCGGGTGTAATAACCCCTCCGCTGACGATAAATCTGAACGCTTCTTCTATCGTCATGTCCAAATCGATTGTCTGACTTTTCGGAACTGTTATCACAAAACCCGTAAAAGGAGTTGGTGACGTAGGTATAATAACAGTAACAAAATCTAGTTTAACGGTGTTCACCACTTTCTTAAGCCCCGAGCCGGTAACAAGACCAACCGACCAAATACCCTCTCGCGGATACTCAACAGCAACGACCCTTGTAAAAAGTTTTTTTTGCTCCTCCTGAGTCAGTAAAAAATCCGTAATTTGCTTTACATAAGGATAAACACGTCTTAACAAAGGCGTATTCATTATGAAGTTTTCAGCCATGCGCCACAAACTTTTTCCAACATAGCTTGCCAGAATCGCACCGAGAATACAGACTCCGATAACCGCGATAAGAAAGCCCGCTATAGAACCTGGACCATCCACCCACGTCTTGGCGAGATCTTTTTCAAGTTTTTGTATCCGCGCCTTGCGAATATTATCCGGCAATTTGGTGCGCATCTCCAATTCGGCTTCGTTGTCTTCCAGCTCAGGTTTGACTTCCAATAGATACGACCTTACATCTTTTGCATTGACCTCAACTCTTTCGTTGGCAACCAGAGCGATGATGTGGACCAAACCTTTATTGATATGACCGCTGATATTTTCCTGGATGAATGTATAACCCCAAATAAATAACCAGATGGTCAGAATGCTCGGCAACAGGACCGCCAATCCATGCAGGAAGTACCCTTTAAAACGTCTGGTAACGCTCATATCCTTAACACCAAGTTCCTTGCCATCCTAAAGTTATGTATGTAATCCAACTGGTTTCCCTTCATTGCCAAAAAGCAATCCAAGTAGCATAGATTAAGCTACGGGCCGGTCGTAGTCAACAAAAAAGTCCTTTGGCAAATGTGCTCCGAGTAAATGTATCACCGCACCGGGCAACGATGCAAGCAACCACACAAACCTCTGACAAAGGGCAAGTGCCAGGGCAGAATCTTCGGCAACACCGGCAAAATTAATAAACAGCATCATAAGCATACCTTCGACCACGACGGCACCACCAATACTGACCGGCACAGCCCCTAAAACCCATGTCAGCGTAAAAAAAACATAATAATACTTAATGCTCGCTGTGATTCCCAGGCTCCGTCCCACGAACCAGAAACCCGTTATAGTCATAATCTGCAGTAAGACAGTCAATCCGAATGCCGCTAACAGGATGAACGGTTTTCTACAATAGAGTACAACCGCTTTTCTGAACTTCCTGCCGGTTTTTAACGCATGCTCCCCGACATAAAGACAGGCTCTTTTAAGCCTGACCCGACTCTTTCCATACAACAAAAGCACTGAGAAAACAAATAATATAAAACCAAACAGCCAGATAAGAATAATCCGGTATTCTTTAATCGCGCTGAAAATACCGGAACTTTTTCGAGCACCTATACCAAGGCTTTTGCCTCTCAAAAAAAGAGTATAGAAAAAAACAGCTATTATAAGTGTACTGACTAATCCAACGATTCTGTCAACAAAAACACTTAACGCCGCTTCGAATCTTTTATCGGTGTGCTTGGTTACATACCAGGCCCTGATCAGATCACCGCCCACAGAGCCGGGCATACAATTATTATAAAACCACCCTAAAAAATACAGCCTGACTGCGGAGATTAAAGATATGAATACCGACTGAGACCTAAGCAAAAGCCACCAGCGTAAACCGATTATAATCTGGGCTATGATAAAAATGACCAGAGAACATAGGAAAATTATCGGATTAATTTCCGTCAATTTTCGCCATCTTTGCTCCCGGCTGGCCCATATAATCGCCAAGACAATCCCCGCGG